>JAZTZA010000149.1:0-2374 GCA_045637185.1 Acutalibacteraceae bacterium | reverse complement strand
CTTGCGCAGCTCAGACCAGTTGAAAACGTAGATACCCATAGAAGCCTTGTTGGACTTGGGCTGCTTGGGCTTCTCCTCAAAGGCGTAGATGGTGCCGTCCTCGTTGCAGTTCATTATGCCGAAGCGGGAGGCCTCCTCCATCGATACCTCAAGCACGGCGATGGTGCAGTCGGCACCTGCTTCGCGGTGCTTTTCGATCATCAGGGAGTAGTCCATCTTGTAGATGTGGTCGCCCGAGAGGATGAGAACGTATTCGGGGTCGTAGGTCTCGATGAAGGGAATGTTCTGATAGATAGCGTTGGCGGTACCCTTGTACCAGTCGGTGCCCGAGATCTGCTGATAGGGGGGCAGAATATGGACTCCGCCGTTGAGGCGGTCAAGGTCCCACGGCTGACCCGAGCCGATGTAGCGGTTGAGGGCAAGGGGCTGATACTGGGTCAACACGCCGACGGTGTCGATACCTGAGTTGACGCAGTTGGAAAGAGGGAAGTCGATGATGCGGTACTTACCTCCGTAGGGGACGGCAGGCTTTGCAACGCGGCTGGTCAAAATGCCCAGTCGGCTTCCTTGTCCGCCGGCAAGGAGCATTGCTACACATTCGGTTTTTTGCATACTATCACTCGTCCTTACTGATGTTTTGTTTGGTCGGTTTGGATTTGACGGCTTGGTTGCTCAATAGACGTAACCTGCGTCGTTGCACCGTAGGCCAGTCCGGCTTATAGGCCTCGTTTCACAATGATATGCGCAGAGGCTGAAATTAAGAACAGACCGCACTTCGATGCAGCTCGACCGTTAAACGCTGTATATTGGCTGTTAAGTAGGATGCTTATACTTTTATGATACCAAATAAGTTGTTGATTTGCAAGTAAGTTTTACAAATTTTTTCTAATTTGAAAAGAAAAAATTGAGGTAAATTTGTGCAAAACCGACAAAAATCGGCTCTTTTGCCATTCTCAGTGAATGGGTTTGGTCGCAAAAGATAAAAACTGCCGTATTTTTGCCGAAACAAGAACACGACAGTTTTTGAAGTTGCATAAAAGAATCAGTCGATGACATCAAAGCCTACCGAAAGGACGGCCTCCTTGATAGCGGCCTCGCTGACCGCGTCGTCGCAGGTAGCGGTGAGGCTCTTTGCGTCAAGGTCGGCTACGGCATCGGTAACGCCGAGCACCTTTTTGACCGCCGTTTCCACCGCCGCTTTGCAGTGGCCGCAGGCCATTCCCTCTACACCGAAGGTAACAGTTTTCATTTGTTTTTCACCTCCGTGGGAGAAAATCTTTTAAGCAGTAGTGAGTTGCTGACCACTGAAACCGAGCTGAATGCCATAGCGGCACCTGCGATAACGGGGGAGAGAAGTCCGAATGCCGCGAGGGGTATTCCGACCGAGTTGTAGAAAAATGCCCAGAACAGATTTTGCTTTATCTTGCGCAGGGTGGCACGCGAAAGGCGAATGGCCGCCGCCGCTTTGCACAGGTCGTCGGTCATAAGCACCGCGTCGCCCGATTCAATGGCGATATCGGTGCCGCCTCCCATCGCAATTCCAACGTCTGCGGCGGCTAAGGCGGGCGCGTCGTTGATGCCGTCTCCTATCATAGCCACCGTCTTGCCCTCCGATTTGAGCTTAAGTACAGTTTCCGACTTGTTTTCGGGCATCACCTGTGCGAAAACGCGGTCGATACCAACGGCGTCGGCAACCGCCTGTGCGGTGGCTGCGTTGTCGCCCGTGAGCATATATATTTCGGCACCGAGCGATTTGAGCTGTGCTATGGCATCGGGGGTGGTGTCCTTGATTTTATCGGCGACCGCAAGACAGCCTGCGTATGTGCCGTCTACCGCTACCGCCATAACAGTTTTGCCTTGCTTTTCCAAGGCTGAAATTGCCGTCACGTCGGCCTTTGCGCCGAAGGCTTCAAGCAGGGAAGGCTTGCCGACCACAACCTGCTTTCCGTCTACTGTTGCCTGCACGCCCATACCCGTCACCGATTGGAAATCGGCCGCATCGGGCAATTTTTCGCAGCAGGCGTTGCATATCGCACGCGCAAGCGGATGCTCGCTCTTATTCTGTACTGCGGCGGTCAGGGTGAGCAGTTGGTCTTCGCTCATACCGACGGGGACGATGTCGGTAAGTACGGGCTTGCCCTCGGTGAGAGTACCCGTCTTGTCAACCACAATTGCGTTTACACCGTGAAGCTTTTCGAGGGTCTCGCCCCCTTTTATCAAAATGCCGTGCTCGGCGCCCAGACCTGTGCCCACCATAATGGCGGTGGGGGTAGCAAGTCCTAAGGAGCAGGGGCAGCCAATAACCACCACGCGGACCGCGTTGACAAGCGACCGTGCAATTTCGCCCGATGCTATCATCCAGCCGATGAAGGTG
>JAZTZA010000148.1:0-2124 GCA_045637185.1 Acutalibacteraceae bacterium | reverse complement strand
ATAGTTGCCTGCGGCGAGAAGCCGTCGGGCGAAAAATGGAAGGTTGCCGTTGCCGACCCCGATGACCGCAACCGTACCAAAGGTATTCTCTCGTTATCTCAAGGGGAGTTCGTCTCCACCTCGGGCAACTCGGAGAGGTATTTCGAAGCCGACGGCAAACGCTATCACCACATTTTAAGTGGCACCACCGGTTACCCCTGCGAAACGGGGCTCGATTCGGTTACGGTGGTCTGCGGCGAGGGGCTGATTGCCGATGCTCTCTCCACCGCCTGCTTCCTGCTTGGCGAGGAAAAGAGTCTGCCCTTACTGAAAGACTATGGCGCACAGGCGGTCTTCATCCGTTCGGATGGGAGTTATTCGGTGACCGACGGCCTGCGCGAAAAGTACGAGGTGGCAAAATGAGCCGCCCGTGGATAAAGGCCGCTGATATAATTCTGGCGGCGGTGATAGTTATCGGCTCCTGCATTCCTCTTTTTACGGGAGGAAAGGATGCCTCGCAGGTCGAGATATACCACAACTCCGAATTGGTCTGCACCCTGCCGCTTGACGAGAACGACACCGTCACCGTTAACGGCGTCGAGATAACGGTAAAATCGGGTGTCGCCTTTGTGTCAAAGTCGGATTGCCCCGACGGGCACTGTATGGATTTCGGCGAGCTTAAAAAGGGCTGCGACTCGGCCGTATGCCTGCCTAACCGCGTTACAGTCACAGTAGTCGGCAACGACCTCGACGGCGTGACATACTGACGGAGGTGGGAGGAATGAAGATGAAGTTTTCGACCCGTCAGCTTACCCTGCTTGCCTTGTGGTCGGCGGTCGCCATCGCTATTTCCGCCTTTGAGGGAATGTTGCCCGTCACCCCTCTTATGCCCCCCGGCACCAAGGCGGGCCTGTCCAACGTGGTGGTTATGTTTTTGGCGGCCGAGGTGTCACTGCCTGCCGCGATTGCGGTGGCGATATTTAAGTCGCTGTTTGCGCTTGCCGTACGCGGCGCCACCGCCTGCGTTATGAGCCTTGCGGGAGGGCTGCTCTCCTGCCTCGTGCTGTGGCTTGCGGCGAGAAGCCGCGCCTTCGGCTGTGTCGGTATTGGCATCGCAGGTGCCACCGCACACAATGTAGCCCAGCTTTGCGTTGCGTTCATTCTTGTCGGCGGCTCAATTCGGTTTTATGCACCCGTTATGCTCCTGCTCGGCATACTGTCGGGCATCGTGACGGCCCTGCTTTTGAAATTGCTTACTCCTACGATCAAGAAATTACTTAAGAAAAGGTGACAGATGTATGAAACACATCACCGAAATACTATCCCCCGTCGGTAAAACGCGGGGCGGACAGAAGCTGCGTCATCACAAGGACACGGCCGAGACCGAGTCGGTCAAATTCCTGCCCGATGAGGTAGTGCTCCCCATGTCGATGCACATCGGTGCCCCCTGTACCCCCGTCGTTGCAAAGGGTGACAGGGTGCTTGTCGGCCAGCTTATCGCCGACTCGGAGAGTCCCGTTTCGGCACCCATTCACGCGAGCGTATCGGGCACCGTTACCAAGATCGAGCCGATAACCCTCGCCAACGGCCGAGTAGTCGACGCGGTCACCATTGAGTCGGACGGACTGATGGAGGAAATTGAGCACTGTCCTCCCAAGGTGGAGAGCCTTGACGATTTTATCAAGGCGGTGCGCGACAGCGGACTGGTCGGACTGGGCGGCGCGGGATTTCCCGTTTCGGTCAAGCTGAAGCCGACCGATAAGGTCATCGATACCCTCGTCATCAACGCCGCCGAGTGCGAACCCTACATAACCGCCGACTACCGCGAGTGCATCGAGTTTGTCGATTCGATAATGGAGGGGGTCTACGCCCTCACCAAATGGCTTGATCTCCCCAGCGTCATCATCTGCGTCGAGGATAACAAGCCCAAGGCCATCGAGATGCTCGCAAAGGTCGCGGCGGCCGATGACCGCGTCGGCGACCGCGTCAAGCTGATGCAACTGCCCTCGAGCTATCCGCAGGGAGCCGAGAAGATGCTGGTCTGCTCGGCTACAGGCAGAGAGGTGCCGACCGGCGCACTGCCTGCCGGCGTCGGATGTATCGTTATGAACATAACCAGCGTTTCCTTTATCGGTAAGTATCTTG
>JAZTZA010000147.1:0-12350 GCA_045637185.1 Acutalibacteraceae bacterium | reverse complement strand
TTCGCCTGCAATCATTAACCCTGCGACCGATGGAACAAAAGCGACACTTCCGATGATACGCTCATCACCGTTTGAGCAGGTCGGTTTTATAGGTTGTTCGGTTGAAAACAAAACCTTTTGATGAGTAATACCACGCTTTTTCAGCTCAAGGCGCATTACTTTTGCCAGCGGACAGGTGTGTGTCTTGGAAAGGTCAGAAATCAGCAGCCTTGACGGATCAAGCTTGTTGCCGGTACCCATACACGATATCATTGGTACCCCCCTTTCCTTTGCGG
Organism: Acutalibacteraceae bacterium; assembly: GCA_045637185.1. Lineage (GTDB taxonomy): Bacteria > Bacillota > Clostridia > Oscillospirales > Acutalibacteraceae > RGIG2206. The sequence goes on along the minus strand of JAZTZA010000147.1, from coordinate 12,075 downwards.
CGATACAAAGGGCAATCTTTGCGCTGACGTTGTCGATGGCATCTATCGCATAATCAATTCTATCAAAGTAAGACGACGCGTTTTCAGGGGTGATAAACTCGCACTTAGCGGTAACCTGACAATCGGGGTTGATGTCCAATATGCGCTCTCTTACAACGTCGACCTTGCGTCTGCCAACGGTTGAGGTCAGAGCGATGATCTGTCGGTTGATATTAGACTCGGCAACGCAATCGTTGTCGACAACGGTAATAGAGCCGACGCCGCTTCTTGCTAACGCTTCAACTACGTATGAGCCGACACCGCCGACGCCAAAAACAACGACGCGCTTGGTTGCTAACAGGTCAACCTTGTCGCCCAGTATAGCTCTCGTTCTCTCAAAGCGGTCCATTATTCATTCACGTCCTCAGCCTGAGCATCGGCTTCAGGTTGAGGTTCTATTTCAGGTGTGACGGAGAAATCGTTAGCATATTCAGCCGAAGCGGTAGGCATATTCTTATTCATCAGCTTTGCGTTTGAAATCTTACGGATGATAAAGAATATGGTTGCAAGAACAGGGACTCCGATAACCATTCCGGTAAATCCGAACAATCCGCCGCCGATAATAATAGCTGACATAACCCACAGAGGTGACAGTCCTGTTGTGTCGCCGATAACCTTCGGTGCAACAAGGTTGCCCTCGATCTGCTGAAGGATAAGTATCATTATTATGAAGTATAGGCCCTTAATAGGATCGGTCAGAAGAATTAAGGCCGCACTGGGAATGGCACCGATAAAGGGTCCGAAATAAGGAATAACGTTAGTTACGGCAACAATTACACTGACCAGCAACTGATAGGGCATTTTCAGGATTACCATTAGGATAAAGCACACAATGCCGATAATGGCAGAATCAATAATAACACCGATAATGTACCTACTCGTAATCTTATGACCCTCGCGAGCCGTTTCAATAAAATTCTCCACGTTCTTATTGTCAAAGAAGGCGTACATAATCTTCTTGATCTGGGCAAAGTAGGTTTCTTTATTGAAAAGCAGATAGACCGAGGCAATTATACCTACAATAATATCAAAGGTGGTTCCGACTGCGGTAAATACACCGCTTGTCAGGAACTTAGCGGTTGACATAATTAGGCTTGTATCAATATTTTTGACCCAATCCTCGATACCCTTAAGAATATTGTCGCCGATCGATCGAAGCATCTCGTTGTCATCAACGGTCTTGTAGTACCAAGCAGTTGTCTTGTCGATCATCGCAGGCATATCCTTGATCAAGCCTGAAACGGTATGTACAAGCTCAGGTATAAGCATATAGACAATGAAGGACACAACGGCAATTGCGATCGTTAGCGAGAAGAATATGCTTACTCCCCTGCTGAAAGAAAAAATTGCCTTTTCCTTCTTAAACATCTTGCCAAACAGCTTCTTTAGAGGTCTTTCAATAAGGCTGACCAGAGGATTGAGAAGATATGCGATCACGAGTCCGATGGTCAAAGGCGTAAGAATACCGAAAATCGTCTTGAAAAAGGAATTTTGTATTGCAAAATAGAATAGAACGGCGACGATGACGACGATCACCGCAGATAACAGGAAATTATTATGTTTGGGCTTATTGTTTTTCATATCGTTCATAGTAATAATTCCTTTTAGATCATTCGGTAGTGTAATCGGTCCAAAGCGGAGCGTAGTATATGGTAGTTGCAGCCAGACAGTCATTCTCGAAGAAGAATGAAATATAATAGTCACCGAACTGATACTTCAGTTGATGGACATTCTCAGGCTGTCCGAAGAAGAAAAACAGGTTTTCCGAATTTGCGATATCGTTGAATATCGGCTCAGCATCAATGGTGTCAAGAACGTCCTTGACACTGGTAATTCCGATATAATAACTGAAGGAGTCGTCAAAGAAGGCTATGAAAGCAATTCCTTCATCCTCAAGCCAAGAGCGGTAATAATACTTAGCCGATCCTGTCAGCATCCTTACCGTATCCCCTTCTGTGATGAGAAGGTCGCCTGCGTATGCTTCATCGCTGTCGTGATCGTGGACGCCTTCTTCTGATGAATCTTCAATTTCCTCGCCGTAATGATATTTTGCTTTGATATCATCAGGAGAGGTCTTGAGAGCGAATTCACAGTTGTATATTTCACCCTTTGAAGCATAATCCTTAACTGATATATACTCAATTTTTTGTTGTGAAGAAACGGGCTTTGACGAGTCGACGTCGTTCGACTCAAAGAAGGAACAGGAGCAAAAAGCGAATGCAATAACTAAAGACAATGCTAAGGCTGAGATCCTGCGAAACATAATCTTTCCTCCTTATTTTGCAGAGCGCTCGTTAAGAAGCTTCTGCTTTGTCTCCCAGATCTTCTGGGAAAGGTCAACATAGTAAGCGTGCGGATTTTCAAATCGGCGAACTTCATCCCATAGGGTCAGCACCTGCGCACGGCAGTAGTGTTGAATCTCCTGAGTAGAAGGGGTTTCACCGACAAATTTGCCCTTTTCAAATACAGGAACAAGTAGAGGACGGGCGATAAAGTTGGTGACCGTCTTGCGCTTCCAGGTGTGGTTGGGATCGAAGATTTCATAATCCTTGGTATCGTCGATCTTCTCGTCAAAGGCGGTAATGACGTCGGCGATTGCTTTTCCTGAGTCACGGTCGTAGAGACGCCAGGTCATCTTGTAACCGGGTGTAGTGATCTTGCCAACATTGTCACTGAGCTTGATCTTAGGAATCTCAGTGGCATCTTCCCAAACGGCAGAAAGCTTGTACACTCCACCAAAAACGGGAGATGATGAAGAAGTAATAAGTCGCTCTCCGATGCCAAAGCTGTCGATATGTGCGCCCTGACTCAAAAGGTCACGAACAATGTACTCGTCGAGAGAATTTGAAATTACTATCTTACAGTCCTTGTAACCTGCTTCGTCAAGCATACGGCGAGCCTTCTTGGTAAGATAGGTAATGTCTCCGCTGTCAATTCTGATGCCCTTGGGACGTTTACCCATAGGTGTAAGAACCTCGTTAAAAACTTTAATTGCGTTGGGAATACCCGAACGAATGGTGTTATATGTGTCTACCAAAAGTACGCAGTTATCAGGATACTGCAAGGAATATGCCTTAAACGCTTCATACTCGTTGTCAAACATCTGTACCCAGCTATGAGCCATAGTTCCGGCAGGGGCGATATCGAACATCTGAGCGGCAAGAACGTTTGAAGTAGAAGCACATCCGCCGATATAAGCGGCACGTGAGCCGTAAACGGCAGCATCAAAGCCCTGCGCACGTCTTGCACCGAACTCCATAACCGGTCTGCCGGCAGCAGCTTCAACGACACGGTTAGCCTTGGTCGCGATCAGGGACTGATGGTTAATGCAAATAAGCAAAAGTGTCTCTACAAACTGAGCCTGAATGACGGGACCCTTTACCGTAAGTACGGGCTCACCCGGAAAAATAGGCGTTCCTTCCGGAACTGCGTGTACGTCACAGCAGAAGGAGAAGTTTGCAAGGTAGTCCAAAAACTCCTCGGAAAAAGTATTGGTCTTTCTAAGATATTCAATATCATCACTTGAGAAATGGAGATCCTTAATGTACTGCACCGCCTGTTCGAGACCGGCCATAATGGCAAAGCCGCCGTGATCGGGTACATCTCTAAAGAAAAGATCAAACGATCCTATAAGATCCTTTTTACCTTCGGCAAGGTAACCGTTGGCCATTGTGATCTCATAAAAATCAGTAAGCATCGTAAGATTTCGGTTAAAATAATGATTCATTGATAACTCTCCTTTGACATATGCTTCCTTTATAAGTATAACACAAAACTCTTGTTTCGCAACGATAATTATTTAAATATTCATAATTATTTAATAGATTTTTCTAAATTTTAATATATAATAAGTACAGAGGTGATTTTTATGCGAACCAGAATCGTACCTATCGGAAACAAAAACATAGCAGGACAGAATATCGAGCGCATCAGACTTGAAAAAGGAATGAAGCAGAGATATGTTATTGAAAAGCTGAAAATCAGAGGAATTGACCTCTCGGTCTCGACCTATTCAAAGATTGAGGGCCAATTAAGATTGCTCTGCGATTATGAACTTGCGGCAATAGCAGAGATACTGGATGTTCCCGTGTCTGCCCTGTTGCAACAATAAATACATATTATGAGTAAAGCCGTCCGATGAAAATCGGGCGGCTTCTGTTATTTTAAGCGTGTGATTCTATGATGCAGTGTCTGAAAATATAAAGAGATGATCCTGTTGAAGATGAGGTCGTAGATAACAAAGACCAGGTTTGCCATTACCAGCAACACAATTATCGTGGCAATCGGTGATAAAAACGGAATATCCGTAATCGGTGCCACAATGGCGTCGATGAGGGCGTAAAGAGCAACGATAACCGCATTAAACAAACCGAACTTGGCTACCCATTCCAAAACGCGAGGCAGTCGCTCTAAATACGGCTTGACAATAGAGTAGTACCCGAAGAAACAGGCAAATAATATCGCCGATTCTGTACCGCCCAGAAGCAGTCCCAACCCACTTACAACCGCACAGGAGGCTAATGCCCATTTTGCTCCGCATTCAACAACAATAATCGCCATCAGCAGTCCGCATATAAGGGTGACGCTGTAATCGATGTAGGTTATCACCCGCACCAACAGCATCAAGCTGACACACAAGGCACTTATAAGTCCGCAAAAAGCGATTGAGAAGGCTTTTTTCTTAGCAGCACGCACAGAGATCCCCACCCATACACTCACAGCAGCAGTCAGCGCAGATCAGTCCTGAGCAAAGGTCACAGGTCGAGCACTCAGTACCCTTGCTGCTTGAATGTCTGTAAGGATTGAATCCGCCTCGGCTGTATTGAATTTGGTTGAGTGCCGCACGGTACTCGGGGTTAGCAGGGTCCATTCTGCAGGCAGTTGAATAGCTTGTATATGCGTTGTCAAACCATCCGCGCTTGAACTGAACACTACCGATAAGGAAGTACCATTCTGCATTTCTCTGCTGAACAGGAACCTGATCGAGCATTTTAAGCGCCTCCTCGACCTTGTTAGCAGATATAAGATTTCTTATCTCAGAAAAATTTGTGTTGGTGTATGCCGAATATCCGCCGCCATTGTTGCCTGCAGAATTCGGATCTCGCCTTAAATTCATAATCGTGTCATAGGCCTCGTTGATGTCCTTCATCTTCTCTTCGGCCATTTCACGAGCGTTTTCATCATCTGCGAAGTTATCGGGATGAAATTTCTTAGCCTTTTCACGATAGGCACGCTTGATCTCATCATCGGTTGCACTTTTGGATACACCCAAAACCTCATACGGATCTCTCATTATCAGATTCTCCTTTCTTCTGCTTGTAGAGCTCAATCTGCCTTGGCAAGCCAAGGTATAATATGTTCTTAATAATACCGCCGTAATGTAGCGCAGGCAGCGTTTCAAAGGTTAATCCTGCTTCGTTGGAGCAGACGTTCATAGTTGCAATAACATCATCGTCGTTGCAGTCAAAAAGTGGGTTGAATCTACCTTTTTTGATGTCCTCTTCCCTATCCTCAAGGGCATCCATAAGGTAGATCCATTTACCGACGCAATACCCTATTCTGTGCAGTCTTTCACCGTCAACATCGGTTACGGCAAAGCATTGGCACACCTTTGCAAGTGCGGTTGCAGACGGCTCAGCAGCGATATCCAAATCTGAATTATCAAGGGCTTCTGCCTTGACCTGATCTTCATTTAGTTCATCAATGATCTGATATATATCAGGATACCTCTTTGCTGCCTTTTTGAACTTTGGCTTGAACAACGCCCTCAATATTCTGTAAAGCAAATTTGAGATACCCTTTTCATCGCGAATGTTGTCGCATATTTTATAATACATCATAATTGCCGCGACTGCAGATACCTTATCAAGTATGCTGTTATACTTTGTATTATAATAACACTTTTTGAACGGGTTGTAAACACATCTTGATTTTTTGAAGTCACAGGGTTGATCCTGTAAAGATAATGCCAACACCGTTAAAAAGGTGAAATCATAACTAAGCGACAGCCTGAGCAGGTGTCCGTAGTTTTTGCCGAGATTTTTGCATAGCGAGCAGTAGAGTGCCTTATAGGTGTCATACTCGGCTACTTTAAGTTCGGGCTTGTGAATTTTTACATATCCAAACATTTATTATCCTTCCAAATATCGTTTTAAATACTGACCTGTGTATGAGCCGCCAACAGCAGCGACCTCTTCAGGTGTACCGATTGCAACAACCGTACCACCCTCGTCGCCACCTTCGGGTCCAAGGTCAATGATATGATCGGCAGTCTTGATTACGTCGAGATTATGCTCAATTACAAGCACTGTGTTACCTGCATCGACTAGCTGATTAAGCACGTCTATCAACTTGTGTACGTCGTAGGAGTGAAGTCCCGTTGTCGGCTCGTCGAGGACATATATCGTCTTTCCCGTAGAACGTTTCGAAAGTTCGGTGGCAAGCTTTACCCTTTGTGCTTCGCCGCCCGAAAGGGTCGTAGCAGGCTGTCCGAGCTTGATATATCCGAGGCCCACGTCATAGAGTGTCTTTAATCTGCGGTATATTTTCGGCTGTGCCTCAAAGAAGTGTACCGCCTCTTCAACCGTCATATCAAGCACATCGTAGATGCTCTTTCCCTTGAATTTGACCTCGAGGGTCTCTCTATTGTAACGCTTACCCTTACACACGTCGCAGGGCACGTAAATGTCAGGCAAGAAGTGCATCTCTATCTGAATGATACCGTCGCCCTGACAGGCTTCGCAACGGCCACCCTTGACGTTGAATGAGAACCTTCCAGAGTTGTAACCGCGCATCTTTGCATCCTGAGTGTGAGCAAAAAGCTCGCGGATATCATTAAAGACTCCCGTATAGGTCGCGGGGTTGGAGCGAGGCGTTCTCCCAATCGGTGATTGGTCGATGGAGATGATCTTGTCAAGCTCCCCTACCCCTTCGATCGTCTTATGCTCACCGGCCTTGGTTCGCGCGCCGTTGAGGACGTTCGAAAGCTTTTTATAGAGTATCTCGTTGATGAGTGAAGACTTTCCCGAGCCAGAAACTCCCGTAACCGCAACAAACATACCGAGAGGTATTTCAACGTCAATGTTTTTGAGATTGTTTTGAGTTGCACCGATGATTTTAAGGCAGTTGCCGTTGCCTTTTCGACGGGATTTAGGCAAGGGTATAATTCGTCTGCCGGAGAGATAATCTCCCGTTATAGACTCTTTACAGGACATAATATCATCAATACTACCCGAACACAATATCTCGCCTCCGTTTACGCCAGCTCCGGGGCCGACGTCGACCACGTAATCTGCGGCGCGGACAGTATCCTCATCGTGCTCAACGACAATAAGTGTATTGCCGATGTCGCGAAGATGCTTCAGGGTCTCGAGCAATTTATCGTTGTCGCGCTGATGGAGTCCAATGCTCGGCTCGTCAAGAATGTAGACCACGCCCGTCAACGACGAGCCTATTTGCGTTGCAAGCCTGATGCGTTGACTTTCACCGCCCGACAAAGTAGCAGCAGAGCGAGCCATAGTAAGATAATTTAATCCCACGCTGTCAAGGAAAGATAGTCTACTCTTAATTTCCTTTATAATTCCGTGGGCGATCTGCATATCCTTTTCGGAAAGGTTAAGGGTATCAAAGAAGTTACGCGCCTGCCATACCGAAAGGTTGCAAACCTCGTCGATATTCTTACCGTCAACGGTTACGTTAAGGGAAATCGGATTGAGACGCGCACCTTTACACTCGGGGCACTCACATACGCTCATATATGACTCGATTTCGCTCCTTGCGGCCTCGCTTGTGCTTTCCTTAAAACGACGCTCGAGGTTGTTTATAACGCCCTCAAAGGCAGATTGATAAACACCGCCACCCAACGTAGCCGACCTCTTAAGACGAAGCTTCTCGTTGCCTGTGCCATATAAAACGGCATCAAGAGCCTCTTTCGATAGTTCCTTCAAGGGCGTGTCAAGGGTAAAGCCGTACTTGTCGGCTAATCCTTGGAAGTACATATTTGCAATCGAATTGAAACGGTCAATGGAGTTCCAGCCGCTTGCACGAATGGCTCCCTTTGACAAAGGTAAGGACATATCGCTGATAACTAACGAAGGGTCGACCTTCATATAAACGCCAAGGCCTGAGCATTTTTTGCAGGCGCCGAAGGGATTGTTGAAGGAAAACATACGCGGTGTCAACTCTTCAACGCTGACAGAGTGCTCCGGGCAGGAATAATTCTGCGAAAAGAGCATATCTTCGCCATCAATAACCGATACAATAACAATACCGTCGGACATCGATGCCGCAGTTTCGATAGAATCGGACAGTCGCGACTCAATTCCTTCGCGAATAACAAGTCGGTCGACAACGATCTCAATATTATGTTTGTTGTTCTTTTCTATCTCGATCCTTTCGCTCAAGTCATATAGAATTCCGTCAACGCGTACACGGACAAACCCAGACTTTTTAGCCTTTTCGAGTTCCTTTATGTGTTCACCCTTTCGGCCGCGAACGATAGGAGCCAGAATCATAATCTTAGACTCAGGTTCGATAGACATAACCTGATCTACGATCTGATCAACGGTTTGCTGAACTATCTCGCGCTTACATATAGGACAATGAGGAATTCCTACTCTTGCGTAAAGCAGACGAAGATAGTCGTGGATCTCGGTTACAGTTCCGACAGTCGAACGCGGATTCTTAGAGGTGGTCTTCTGGTCTATTGAGATAGCAGGAGAAAGCCCTTCGATGCTCTCGACATCGGGCTTTTCCATTTGTCCGAGAAACTGACGGGCATAGCTCGACAGCGATTCGATATATCTTCTCTGACCTTCGGCATAAATGGTATCGAATGCTAACGAGGATTTTCCTGAGCCCGACAAGCCTGTAAACACAACAAGCTTGTCCCTTGGGATTTCAAGGTCAACATTCTTTAGATTGTGCTCTCTTGCACCTTTAATGATGATCTTATCAACAGACATTTTGTCCTCCGTTGTTATTGATTTTCAAGAGCCTTGATTCTGTCACGCAGATATGCCGCGTGCTCAAATTCGAGCAGCTTTGCAGCATTCTTCATTTCACGCGTCAGGCGGTCAATAAGCTCGGCTCGTTCCTTCTTGGATAATTTGACTCCTGACTTGTTTTTCTCGCTTTTAGGCGTGATTTCAATGATCTCACGCACATCCTTGACTATGGTCTTGGGTACTATGCCGTTTTCTTGGTTATATTTCATCTGTATCTCGCGTCTGCGGTAGGTCTCGGTTATCGCCTGCTCCATCGAGAGAGTGACCGAGTCAGCGTACATTATGACCTTTCCGTTCGCATTACGCGCGGCGCGTCCGACCGTCTGTATCAACGATGTTGCGCTTCGCAGGAAGCCTTCTTTATCGGCATCGAGGATCGCTACAAGCGAAACCTCGGGGATATCAAGTCCCTCTCTAAGCAGATTTATGCCCACAAGGACGTCAAACTCACCGCTTCTGAGGTCGCGAATAATTTCCATTCTCTCGATAGCATCGATATCGTGATGCATATATCGCACCTTGATGTCACGGTTGGTCAGATAATCGGTCAGGTCCTCTGCCATCTTCTTGGTAAGGGTCGTTACAAGTACCCTTTCCTTGTTGGCAACACGAATATTTATCTCGGAAAGAAGGTCATCGATCTGTCCGTCGGTCGACCTGACGTCGATCTCGGGGTCAAGCAAGCCGGTCGGCCTTATGACCTGTTCGACAGGTGCGGGACAGTGATGCAGCTCGAATTCGCCCGGCGTTGCGCTGACAAAGACGGCCTGTCCGACCTTTGAATAAAACTCGTCGAAATTGAGCGGTCTGTTATCAAAAGCAGACGGCAATCGAAAGCCGTAGTCAACAAGGCTTGTCTTTCTTGCTCGGTCTCCGCCGAACATTCCCCTGACCTGTGGCAAGGTGACGTGCGATTCGTCGACAAAGAGCAGGAAATCATCGGGAAAATAGTCCATCAGAGTGAAAGGAACGCTTCCTTTTGGGCGACGCGACATAACTCTTGAGTAGTTTTCAACGCCCTTGCAAGTGCCTACCTCACGCAACATTTCAACGTCGTACTCTGTACGCTGACGAATTCTTTGCGCCTCAATGAGCTTGTCGTTATCCTTGAAATACTTGACACGCTCCTCCATTTCGTCAAGTATCTCGTTTATGGCATCGTTCATTTTGTCGGGCGGAACGATGTAATGCGATGCAGGATAAATACCGATGTGTCCGAGAACTTCCTTGACCTCTCCGGTCAGGGTATCGATAGAGGTGATCCTGTCAATTTCATCACCGAAAAAGTCGACGCGAATGGCTGTATCAGTGTTATATGCGGGGTAGATCTCAACCACGTCACCGCGAACCCTGAACTTGTTTCGCACGAAGTTGACGTCGTTGCGTTCGTATTGCAGTTCAACAAGCTTTTTTAGCAGATCGTCGCGGCTTTTTTGCATACCGGGACGCAGAGAAATTACCATATTTCTGTAATCGATGGGGTTGCCAAGCGAATAGATACAGGAAACGCTCGCCACAATGATGACATCGCGACGCTCAGACAGCGCGCAGGTGGCAGAGTGACGAAGCTTATCGATCTCATCGTTGATGGCCGAGTCCTTTTCTATATAGGTATCAGTACCGGGGATATATGCCTCGGGTTGATAATAGTCGTAGTAGCTAACGAAATACTCCACCGCATTATTTGGGAAGAATTCTCTGAATTCCGAGCAAAGCTGTGCGGCGAGGGTTTTATTGTGAGCGAGAACAAGGGTCGGACGATTGACCTTTTCAATAATATTGGCCATTGTAAAGGTTTTACCCGATCCGGTTACACCAAGCAGGGTCTGTTCCTTAATGCCTCTATTCAGCCCGTCTACAAGCTTTTCGATGGCTTGAGGCTGGTCACCTGTAGGCTTAAATTTTGAATGTAAAATAAACTTATCCGGCATGTTCTCACTCCTCTCTTTTTTGATTATTTTCTGTTGTTTTTACTCTGTAAATTCACTTGAAATTTGCTAAATAGTTGGAGAACAAGTAATTACACGAATTTAGGTCACAAACTCGTAATCGTAATCAGTACAAATTTGTGCTATCAACTATTTATATTTGGATTAGAAAACATAATAACTGTATTAAGTCCAGAGGTTGAACTCAATTCCAATTCGCCATAAAGACAAATTGGCAACTGTCGATTATCCTTAAAACGTCTATCAGGGCTACCTGATTTGTTGACATATTTCCAAGTTTGCCCAACAATTTGAGAATCCCTAGGTACTCCTTCACTTTCGATAAAACGCGTTGTATGAGCGTTAATGTTTATATCCGAATAGTTCAAAGCCCCAATTTTGCTACCCTGAATTATAAATATATTATCAGGCAAAAACAACAAAGTTTCTTTTCCAGCTTTTATAGCAGCTACTTGTAAATTCGCTTTAAACGGAAACGGAGCCTTAGTAGTCTTACTGCAGGCAGTTCTTTTTACAGTTTCACTTGCACCGGAGGAATATTTCTTATCGATCACTTTACTCGTTTGCATTATTCTCCACACTCTAGCGCACTCTGTTATTTTTATCATTGGCTTCATTCGTTTATCCACCAATGCTTGTTGGTCATCATCAATCATATAATCTAAATCTATAGACCCCTTTGTTTTGATATAGATTTTCAAAGCTAAAAAAGCAGCGGTGATAATAAAGAAAACTGGAAAACCAAGCCCCAAAATACCAGTTACCCAAAGTCCAACATTCGATAGTTTGTTGAATTTCAAAGCTTTACTTGCTGATGCAAGCATACCCTCTAATCCTTCAGAGACCATCTCGGTTGCAACATTGTTTACGATTTCTTGTGTATCATAATGATTATTATCGATAGTTTGAACTCAAGGTTGGTGCGAAGGAGTTGAGCTATATTTGTTCCCTTTTCTGCTTTTTTTCCCACTTTCATATACATATGAAATACCTGTTCCTGGAATAGATGCAGTTGTTCTGTTTCTGCCTTTGGCGGTCTTAGTAACGCGAAATCCCTTAGCTCCCCAGCTATAGCCAACACC
>JAZTZA010000146.1:0-11226 GCA_045637185.1 Acutalibacteraceae bacterium | reverse complement strand
CCATCGATCATAGCAAAGAGAGTATCGTCGGAACCCTTGCCGAGGTTCTCACCGGGATGGATGTGGGTGCCGCGCTGGCGAACGAGGATGTTACCTGCGAGAACGAACTGTCCGTCGCCCCTCTTAACACCAAGACGCTTGGACTCGGAGTCACGGCCGTTCTTGGTCGAACCCATACCCTTTTTATGAGCGAAAAGCTGAATATTAATCTTAAGCATCGTGTTGCACCTCCGTTTTAATAACGATATAATTGTGGTACTGTTCCGCCAACTGTGACAGATGGAGCCGCAGACCCTTCAAGAGATCCTGCGCGCGAGGGTCATCTCCCTTTACGAAAAGGGAAAAGTCCCCGTCAGAAACCTGAATTTCCGCTTCTGCGCCGACCACATCGGTCAGGGTGTTGGCCGTCAGATAAACGGCACTTGACACCGCCGAACAGACGATGCGAGCCTCAACAGAGCCGGAATCATCGGTGTGACCGCTGACCTTGAAGCCCGTCAGCCGACCGTCACGCCGGTAAAAAACAGCACCGGTCATTTTGATCAGAGCTCGATGGCGCTGATCTGCACCTTTGTGTAAGGCTGTCTGTGGCCGAGGCAGCGCTTAGAGCCCTTTCTGCGACGATAGGTGAAGACGCGGATCTTCTTACCCTTGCCCTGCTTGAGCACATCGGCAACAACCTTCGCACCGTCGACGTAGGGAGCGCCGGCCTTAAGACCGTCCTCGCCGCCGACCGCGATAACCTTATCAAAGGTAACGGTGGTTTCCACTTCGGCATCGAGCTTCTCGATGTAGATAACGTCACCGTTCTCTACCTTATACTGCTTTCCGCCGGTTTCGATAATAGCGTACATTTACATTGGCACCTGCCTTATTATAGACTCGCTACGCTCGGGCGGGGATCTTCCCACTTGCAACAGCCCGGAATATGCGGCTTTAGCATTGTACCACACCGAATGCAATTTGTCAAGGCTTTTCTCTATGGTCAATTTATTGGAAAAGTCGCAACATTTTTACCCCAAATTTAACAAATCGTTCACTAAATATGGTATGATATATCATAATGAGGGCTTACAATCGAAAATGAAGGAGTGGTGTCAATGGAGATCAAAGACAGGGTCAAGGTTCTTGTTGCCGACGACGAGCCGCGTTTGCGCGAGCTTGTGCGCGACCTTTTGGAGTGCGACGGATACGACGTGCTTGAGGCCGCCGACGGCGAAGAGGCGGTAAGCGCCGTAAAAAATCACCCCGATATCGCCGTTGTCATTCTTGACGTAATGATGCCCGAGGTGGACGGCTGGACCGCCTGCCGCCGCATACGCGAGTTTTCCGACCTGCCGGTGCTGATGCTTACCGCACGCGCCGAGGAGTTCGATCAGCTGATGGGCTTCGAAGCAGGGGCGGACGACTACGTCACCAAGCCCTTTTCCAATCAGGTACTGCTCAAGCGGGTTGCTGCCCTGCTAAAGCGAAGCGGCACCACCCGCGCCGTCAGCCGTAAGCAAGGTCTGTTCGTCGACGCTAACGCATACGTCGCCTACCTCGACGGCAAGCCCCTCGAGCTGACTGTCAAGGAGTTCGAGCTGCTTCGGATACTCAGTGCGAGCACGGGCCGCGTATTTACCCGCAGTCAGCTGCTTGACGCGGTATGGAATTACGATTACGAGGGGGATGTGCGAACCGTAGACTCCCACGTTGCCCGCCTTCGCACCAAGCTGGGCGATTACGGCAACACCCATCTGAAGACGGTCTACGGTATCGGCTACAAGCTTGTGCCATGAGAAAATGTATCAACAAAAAAAGCTGGCGCAGGCTCTTTCTCTACCTTGCGATGATAAGCCTGCTCTTCACCATAATCATCACCGCGGCCAACGGGAGCCTCTTCACCCGCTTTTTCACCATATATGAGAAGGGGCTTCTGCGCTCCTGTGCCGATACGGCGGGCAAGATGGATCTTGCCGACCGCGAGAGTGCAACCAAGACCCTCAACAAGCTTGAGGACGAGCACAGCGTGCAGATAAATCTTTACCAGGACGGCAGGCTGATCTATTCCACCCTCAGCCAGTCCATCCACACCCGACCCGGACTCGACGGCTTCGACCTGCTTGTCGGGTCGGACAACTCCATCGAGATCACCGACAAGGATGCCGACGGCTTCGGCGGAACCTTTTATGAGGCTCAGTCGGCGACCGGTACCGACTATACCGTATATTCGCGCGATTACTCGGGCCGCACCGTCGAGGTTATGATAAAAAACAGCATTATTGACACCAGCGCCGCCTTTGCGATGCGGTTCATTATGTCGGTGATGCTTGCGGTGCTCATTCTGATGCTTATCGCGAGCGTTTGGCTGTCGATGCGGTTTACCAAGCCGATAACCCAGATGAACGAGGCGGCTCAGCGTATGACTCAGCTCGATTTCACCTCGAAGGTCGAGGTCGACTACGACGACGAGTTAGGCGAGCTTGCTCAATCGCTTAACACCCTTTCGGACAGTCTGCACACCGCCCTGCAGCAGCTTCAGGAGAAAAACGAGCGGCTTGAAGATGAGATCGAGGCCGAACGCCGCATCGACGAGATGCGAAAGGGCTTCGTCGTCAACGTGTCCCACGAGCTGAAGACACCCCTTGCTATTATTCAGGGGTATGCCGAGGGGTTGGTCGACGGGGTGGCCGACGACGAGGAAAAGCGCCGTCACTACTGCGAGGTCATCAAGGACGAGAGCGAGCGTATGCACAAGTTGGTCATTCGCCTGCTTGAGCTGTCGCGGTACGAGGGCGGTTTCGACCTCAACAAAGAGGTGTTCGACCTGTCGGCGTCGGTGCTGAATATCATCGACGTCTACTCCGAGGCACTTGAGAGCAGGGGTATCGACCTTGAGATAGATATGCCCGAGCGGCTGCTCAGCGTAGGGGATGCCTTTATGCTTGAGCAGGTGATGCAGAATTACGTCAGCAACGCCATCAGCCACGTCGACGATGGCGGCAGGATAAAGATATATACCGAGCCGTATAACGACGGAGAGAGGCTTTGCGTCTACAACTCGGGGTCGCAGGTCGATTATGACGATCTCGAAAAGGTGTGGCAGAGCTTTTACCGCGCTGACAAGTCGCACAATCGCGCGCAGGGTCGGTTTGGGTTGGGCCTCTCCATTGTAAAGGCTATAATGGTGGCCCACGGCAGCGACTTCGGTGTATTCAACACCGACGACGGCGTCGTCTTCTGGCTCGAGATTTTAGTCGAAGGCTAAAAAGGGTTGTTATAAAAGAAAACGGTTGGACGAATTTTTCGTCCAACCGTTTTTCATATCCTACTGTTCAACTACCACCGATACGCCGTCGGGGATGGCGACGATGGACACCTCGTCCTTGCCGAGAATCGACTTGGCCATCGCTACCGCCTCGTCGACCGAGTGGGCGGGTATCATATGCATACTTTTGACCTCGTCGTCGGCCATCTCGGAGATATAGATTACGGTCGCCTTGAGCAGCATACGCATGAGTATCTGCGCCTGCCACTGATCCGACACCGTCTCGTTTCTGCCTCGCGCGAGGACGCCCTTCATCAGCTCGGCGACGTCGTCACCCTTAGCAAGCTCGCGGTAGAAATGGTCGCCACCCGTGCCGTCGGCCGAGGCGGAAAGCATAATGATGACGCCGCCCTGCTTAACGGTTGCCTCGGCGGCGGTCATACCCTTGACTGCTTGATAGACGTTCTGGTCGAGGGGGTATCCGCCGTTGGTGGTGATGGCGATGTCGGCAGGCACCGCCTTTACCCTGCACTGCGAGGAGATGAAATCGGTGCCCTTCTTGTGAGCTGCTTCAAGTCCGCCTGCGGTGGCGAAGATGACCTTCTTATCGGCGTCGAGCACGACGTTGACGATGAAGGTAAGACCCGCCGTCTTTGCCGCCCAAAGCATATCCTTGTGGACGGGGTTGTTTTCAAGTATACCTGTGCGCGCCTTGTCGCTCGCGATAAACTCCGAGCAATGATTTGCAAGCACCGTCGTTCTGCCTGCAACACCGGGGAGGATGCTCTTTCTTCCGCCCGAGAAGCCTGCAAAAAGGTGGGGCCCAATGAAGCCTTCGGCGATGAGCAGGTCGGCGTTGTAGGCGATGGAGTTGACCTCGCACTGTCCGCCCGAGGGCAGAGTGCCGAGGTTGACCAGCTTTTCTCTTTCGTCGCAGTCGTGGATGTATATGTTCTCATTCTCCACTATCTCGGGGCCGAACTTGTCGATGAGTTCCTCCTTGGTGGTTCCGCGGTGGCAGCCGGTTGCGATGAGGATGGTGATATCGGCATCAGGATTGCCGAGGCGGATCTCCCTGAGTATCGAGGGCATAATTACGCGGCTCGGAACGGGACGGGTGTGGTCGCTGGAGATGATGACGATATTCTGCTTGCCCTTTGCCAGCTCGCAAAGGCGCTCGGAGCCGACGGGCGCCTCAAGCGCTCTGCGGACCAGCTCCTCCTCGTCAGCCTCGGGCTTGTAGTTTTCGATCGATGAGGTGAGCACCGCTTTGAGCTCGCGCTCGTCAAACTCACCCTTCATTTTTTCTCTTCCGTAGGGAAACCATATCTCTTTCATTATAATAACTCCTTTCGAGCGGTTAATCTTCTTTAAGCTTTGCCAGCTCTTCCTGCTCAAGCTGACGGTAGGCCACCTTGCCCACCAAGGTCTTGGGCAGGTCGTCGCGGAATTCGATGTCGTAGGGCAGGGCGTATTTCGCGATATTCCTGCGGCAATGGTCGAGCAGAGCCTCGCGCGTGTCGGCGTTTGCCTCGACCCCCTGCGCGAGCTTGACGAAGGCCTTGTCCTTCTGCATACGGTAGGGGTCGGGTACACCGATGACACAGCTCATCTGCACCCATTGGTGTGCATCGAGGACGTTCTCTATCTGTGCGGGGTAGATGTTGTACCCCGACGACACGATCATTCGCTTTGCGCGGCCTTTGAAATAGAGGAAGCCCTCCTCGTCCATAACGCCGAGGTCGCCCGTGCGTATCCAGACAAGCCCGTCGGGATGGGCCTGCATTACGGCGGCCGTCTCCTCGGGGTCGTCCATATAACCCTTCATCACCGTCGGCCCTGCGATGAGAATTTCGCCCTCCTCGCCGTAGGGCAGTTCGCGGTCGGTGTCGGGGGCCACTACCTTGATATACATATCGGGGAAAGGCAGTCCGATACTGCCCTCCTTAAACCTGTGGGACGGGGTAAGACAGCAGGCGGTCACCGTTTCGGTGGTGCCGTAGCCTTCGCGGACCTGCACCGTTGCCCTGTGGTCGAGCAGGAACCTGTCCAGCTTCTTTTTCAGCTCGACCGAGAGTGAGTCGCCGCCCGAAAAGACTCCCTTGAGACTGCTCAAGTTCGCCTTTTCCATATTCGGCAGGCGCAAAAGCGCCTCGTAAAGTGTCGGCACCCCTGCGATAAAGTTGCACCGATAGCGCACCATCAGCTTGGCGTAGCTTGCCGCCGTAAACCGCGGCACAAGGATGCACCGACCGCCCTGCGAGAGCATCGTGTGGATGCAGACCCCCAGCCCGAAGCCGTGGAAAAGGGGCATCGCGGCGAGCATTCGGTCGCCAACGCTGAACATCGGGTTGGCGGCGAGGACCTGCTGACTGAGGGCGTTGAAGTTGCGGTCGGAGAGCATAATGCCCTTGGTGGTGCCCGTCGTTCCGCCCGAATAGAGAATAACGGCGGTGCCGTCAGGGTCACGGTCGGCAGGGCTGACCTCGCCGAGCGATCTGCCCGCGTGCAGAAAATCCTTCCACCGCAAAAGGTCGGCATCGGCGGGAATTTTTTTGACCTTTCGGCCCTCGGTCAGCGAGTAGCCGACCTTGACAAGCGGCGAAAGCTCGTCCTTAATGCTTGTTATAAGCAGGGTGCGCAAGGGTGTGCCCCGTCGAGCCGCGTTAAACTTCCCGTAGAAAGCGTCAAGGGTGACGGCGGCAACGCTTTTGGAACGGTTAAGGTAAAATTCGATCTCCTTCTCGGCCGAGAGGGGATGTATCATATTGGCAATCGCGCCGATCAGATTTATGGCGTAAAAAAGATAGACCGCCTGCGGACAGTTGGGTAAGGCGACGGTAACGCGGTCACCCTCGTTTATGCCCATCGCCTTCAAAGCGGCGGCACAGCGCCTGATATCTCTGACAAGGTCGCGGTAGGTCACCGACCTGCCCATAAAGTCAAGGGCGACCTGCTCGGGATACTTCTCTGCAACAAGAGAAACCGCCTCAAACATTGTTCCCTCGAAATAATCCAGATGTAAGGGCAGGTCTCCCATATGGGAGGCCCAAGGTGTGCGTGCGGTGATGTCGGACATCAGGCAGAGCCTCCTTGCAGAATGGGTTTTCGTCATTGTTATTTTACCACAACCGCGGAAATATTCAACCAAAATTGCAGTGTTTGTTAAAGTTACTAAAGAATAACAGTGAAAAATAGATGATGTTCCAAAAAAACACAAGTCAAACCGATACTCATTGAAAATACGTCTGTTATATGATATTTTGGTATATATAATAATGTAAAGAGGTTTTGTTATGAAAAGATGGTTAAGCATGGTTTTGGCGATGGTTATGTTGTTCGGTCTTGTTTCCTGCGCGCCCAACGATACTGCCAGCGGCTCAAGCAATATCACATCGAGCAAGGATAAGGTGTCGAGCGGCTTGGTTGCAAGCGGTGATGGGTCGAGTGATGAGTCTGCCACAAGCTCGGGCCTGTTAAGCGAGTTGATCTCCAGCACGCTGCCTTCGAGCAACGGCTCGGACACCTCGTCAAACAATCCTGCCTCAAGCAACACAATTTCGAGCAGGCCCAACACAAGCAGCAACTCAGGCACCTCATCAAGCACCACAGCCGACTTTTTCGACGTCGATGCCGAGGTCGCACGACGGGGCCTGAACAAAAATCAGGATGTCAGCGTCTGCTTCAAAGAGGGAGAAAAGGGCTACATTGTCAACGGTGGGCCCTACAAAGTCGACGAGGCGACCCTTGTGCGCCTGACCAAGAGCGAGGTCAAGGGCAACGGCTCGGTCAAGTGGGCCAAATTCAGCAAGATGGGTGCAAGCACGGGCAACACAGACCTGTTTGACGGCATCGTGCCTGTGTCCAAGTTGCATGACCCTATTTTTATGTCGACCGCACTTCCCAGCGAGTTGCAGACATATATGGACTGGCGCATCAACGCAACCAATATGGCTCTGCCCATAAGCGAATATAAGAAGGCTATTTCTATAGGCGCCGTATACAAAGCCAAGGGCGCCGTTATTCCTGACGACGCAGAGATAACCCTGTGCCTCGGCAAGATAATGCTGGTAGCATACACCGAGGAAAGAGGTTGGTTTATGGCCGACCAGATGACCTATCCTACCAATCCGATGTTCTTCTATCTGCCTTGGGAGGTCGGCTCGGCGAAGATTCCGTCAAGCATAAGGTCCAACAAGACTGACCACGTCGAGATAAAACTGACGGGAGCTATGCTCAACGGCAATTACGGCAAGGAAAACTTCAGCCAAGAGGTGCAGGACAAGATAGACGAATGCGTTGTTCACTATTGGGGCAACAACTGGATAGGTAATGTTATTGATATCAAGGGAGTCGTTGCAGGCCATTACGCCTGGATAAAGGAAGAGGAGTATGTCGGCAAGGTGGTTGCCGCTGTCGGCGTGGACTATAAGAGGCCTGACGGCTCGGGCTTGCAGGCATTCTCAGGTCGAAACTACAAACTCACCACCGAGCCGCGCCTTATCTTCGGCCACAACGTAGGTCCCAAAGCCTATGATGAAATAATGGACACCGAAAAGGTGCAACAGCTTTTAGGGCTTAAATAATCACAAAAAGGGGGTAATACATAATGAAAAGACTATTCGCGTTTGTACTGGCGGCAACACTTGTGTTGGGTTGCCTTGCATCCTGCACTCCCAACGACACCGCCGATTTGTCAAGTAAGGGCGAATCGAGCGTGACAGAATCATCGAAGGAGCCGACACAGGACTATATGGATAACAATGTTCTGCCCTTCTCAAAAGGCATCAACATCAGCGGTATGGACACCTTCCTGTCCGATAATCCATGGGGTATCTTTGAGACCGGCTATAAACTGTTAATCGATGAGTCGACCTATACCAATATCAAGTCGCAGGGCTTTGACTACGTCCGTATGGCAATTAACTTCAATACGATTTATTATGAAGCGTCAGACTATAATTACACGACCGAAGGCTTGATGAAGGATGTCGACAAGGCGATAGAATATGCCTTCAAGCACGACCTGCAGGTAATGCTCGACTTCCACGGCTGGTTCTATATCGGCTCTGAGCAGGATGATGCCGAGCAATTCCTCTATTGCTGGGAACAGATTGCAAATCGGTATAAGGATTACGACCACAGACTTGTGTTCGAGTTGCTCAACGAGCCGTGGTACACTGACGGCAAAGCGCAGGAATACCTGCCCGACGACAAGCTCTACGAGATGCAGGCTGATGCTATCGAAATCATCAGAAACACCGGCTCTAATAACACCGACCGCCTTATCGTTTGCTTCACCGCAGACGGAAACAAGGCGTGGAAGCTTGATAAGCTGGTGCTTCCCGAGGACGACAACCTCGCCGTTGCTATCCACGAGTACGAGCCCCAAGTCTTTACGGGGCAGGGCTTTACCTGGGCAGGGTATGAGCGGGGCAAACAAATAAGATTGAACGATGTCGGCGGCTTAACGATGGCGAACTGGGATTTCAGAATGATAGAAAACTACATGGCTAAAACAGGCATACCCGTTGTCCTTAATGAGTTTGGATTGAATCTCGTCCTTGCAGACGACGACGATGTCAACGCCTATCTAAGAGAAGTTGCCGAGTTTTGCGAAATGAACGGTATCCCTTGGGCATATTGGACCTATTATGGCGACTACAGTGATGAAGGTTCGATGGCTCTCTACCGTAAAAACGGTCGGCTGTCGAGATTCAAGTGGGATAAGGACGCCCTTGATGCCCTTTTCCTGAGATAAGATAGAAAACGGTTGGACGGCAGGATAAACGTCTGACCGTTTTTTGCATAGCAAATGAAGGCGGAACAGGACTACTTCAACAGGGCTTGAGATAAATCCTATAAAAACAGGAAATACTGTTGAAAAAGTGTGCCGTTTGCCGTATAATCAAATATGTACCGAAACTTTTGTTAAAACGGAGGAGAGAGCCTTGCTGCCTTTTATCCCTAACGGAACCAAAAATCTTGTCATTTCTACCGATTGGGGCGATTTTGCCCGTTATCCCGTTCGCACCCACGTCGTAATGAGCGGAGACGATCTTGAGGAAATGATGGACCGCTACCTTATTAAATATCTTGAGAAGGACGATATGATCTTCATCAGCGAGAAGATCGTTGCCATCAGTCAGGGACGAGCCTTCCCCATCGACGAGATAAAGCCGTCGAGACTGGCGAAGATTCTTTGCAAATTCGTCTACAAGACCCCCTACGGCATCGGCCTCGGCTCCCCGTGGACGATGGAGCTTGCCATTCGCGAGCTCGGTGCGCCGAAGATTTTGTTTGCCGCCGCCTGCAGTGCGGTCACCAAGCTGTTCGGCATCCGCGGTGTGTTTTACCGCATCTGCGGACCGCGTGCGCGTGCCATCGACGGCCCCTGCGACTGCACCCTGCCGCCCTATAACCATTACGCCAAGCTCGCGCCCAAAAAGCCCGACGAGGTGGCCGCACGCCTGAAGGCCAAGACGGGCTGTGAGGTGGTCATCATCGATGCGAACGATCTGGGCGTTGAAATACTCGGCAGAAGCAACAAGAAGTTTGAGATCAATAAAGCGCGTGCCATTTTCAAGGACAACCCCCTCGACCAAGCCCGTCAGCAGACCCCCTTGTGCATCGTCCGCCCTGTATCAAAGGAAGAGGGCAAGCGGCTGACCGAGGAGCTGAAAAAGGCGATTGCCGACGGCACCGTCCCTCAGCCCGACGAGGTGCCCGAGGCGGCAGTTGACAACTACGAAGCTCCCGTCAAGACGGAGGAGGCCGAATGAAGAGGCTGAAGTATCTTATAAAGCGCATTCTCCGTATGGATTACGGCGCGATGCTTCGCGTGGTAGGACAGATACATCGCAAGACGGGCAAAAACCGCCTTTGGCTCTTTGTAGATATGGTGCGTTGCGGCACCAAATACGGCGCGGGCTACTCTGATTACCGCCTTTGCGAGTTCTATAACCTCACGCCCGAACAGCGCGCGACCTACGTCACACGCGGCGTCAATAACGCCATCGTCGCCAAGCTCAACAGCCGCGACAGCTATCCGCAGGTGGAGGACAAGACCGAGTTCAACACCCTTTTTGCCGAGTTTTTGGGCAGGGGCTGGCTGAATATGTCCACCGCCGACGAGGAGAAGCTGGCCGAGTTTATGCAGGATCGCGAGGTCATTATATCCAAGCCGACCGCATCCACCTGCGGCAAGGGCGTCGAGAAGCTGTACAAATCGGATTTCGCCGACACCCACGCCCTCTATGAGCATCTGAGGGCAGAGGGAAGCGGTCTCATCGAGGACTGCCTTGACCAGCACAGCGAGGTCTCGGAGATATATCCCCATTCGATCAACACCCTGCGCATCGTCACCGTCATCGGCAGGGACGAAAAGCCCCACGTCGTCTACGCCTTTATTCGCATCGGCAACGGCGGCCGCTTCGTCGACAACATCAACGCAGGCGGTATGGCGGCCCCCATTCGCCTTGAGGACGGAGTAATCGAGTACGCCGCCTTTGACAAGGACTCCAATTACTACGACACCCACCCGATGACAAACTGTGCCATCGTCGGCCGCAAGCTGCCCTTCTGGAAGGAGTCGCTTGCGATGTGCGAGAAGGCGGCGACTATGGTCGACGGCCTCGGCTATGTCGGTTGGGACATCGCCGTCACACCCGACGGCCCCGTACTCATCGAGGGCAACCATTTCCCCGGTCACGACATTTTGCAGATGCCGCCCCACGTGCCCGACAAGATCGGTATGCTCCCACGGTTCAGAGAGTTTATTGATATATAAATGTAAGACCCCTCGGCAGTTCACAGTTTGAGTGAACTCGTCGAGGGGTTTTTGTATGTATATATTATATATATAATGTAAGGGATGCGTTTTGTAGGGTAGGGATCTATCTCCACCGTTAGTTGATGAATAATGAATGATGAATATTGAAAAATGAATAATTTATGAGGCTTAAGTCTCACAAAAC
>JAZTZA010000145.1:0-1143 GCA_045637185.1 Acutalibacteraceae bacterium | reverse complement strand
CCCAACGTGACCCTTGTCGGAGTGCTGGGGGCCGACGGCTCCCTTTACAGCGAGGACTACCGCAGCTATGAGAAGACCTTTTCCCTGCTGACACAGGTCATTGGCCGCTCAGGCCGAGGTGATGACGAGGGAATCGCCGTCGTGCAGACGGTCTCCCCCGATAACGACATCATCTCCCTTGCCGCCGAGCAGGATTACGATAAATTCTACGAGCAGGAGATACTCACCCGCAAGGTGATGATATATCCGCCCTATTGCTCAATATGTCTGGTCGGCTTTGTCGGAGAATCGGCCGAGCAGACCCGAAAGGGCGCCAACCGCTTTTTGCAGGCCCTCGGGAACGCCAACAGCGACCGCTTCTCTGAAGTGAAGATGATAGTGCTCGGCCCTTCGCCTGCCGTCGTGCCCAAGGCCAACGGCAAGTACAGGTATCGCCTGCTGATAAAGACCCACAACTCGCGCGACTTCCGCGCTATGCTCTCGCAGGTGCTGCGCGATTTTTGCAAGGACCCTGCCAACAAGGATGTCACCGCCTTCGCTGACATCAATCCCGAAAATACATTCTGAGGTGTTAATAATATGGCTATCCGAAACATAATAAAAGAGGATGACGACCGTCTTTTTAAGGTCAGCCGCCCCGTCGAGAAGTTTGACGAGAGACTGCATTGTCTGCTTGACGATATGGCAGAGACTATGTATGCCGCCGACGGAGTCGGACTTGCGGCGGTTCAGGTGGGAATTCTGCGCCGAGTCGTAGTCATCGACTGCGGCGACGGAAAGCTGGAGCTTATCAACCCCAAGATCGTCGGACAAAGCGGCAAGCAGGAAGCGGTTGAAGGTTGCCTTTCCTTTCCCCAGCAATACTTCGTTCTCTCCCGTCCCAACTCGGTCATCGTCGAGGCGCAGGACCGCTTCGGCAAGACCTTTAAGGTAAAGGGTGAGGGACTTAAGGCCCGTGCTTTTTGCCACGAGCTTGACCACCTTGACGGTGTAGTCTTCAAATCCAAAGCTATCTGCAAATACGAGGGGTAAAATTATATGCGTTTAGTTTTTATGGGGACCCCCGACTTCGCCGTAGGTTGCCTTGAGGCGCTGATAAAGGCGGGTCACGACGTGGTCGCCGTATATTCTCAGCCTGATAAG
>JAZTZA010000144.1:0-2387 GCA_045637185.1 Acutalibacteraceae bacterium | reverse complement strand
CGCGAGAATCAAGCCAAGCATTCCAATTGCCGCCCAAGAAGCGCTGTTTTCAGTAATCATTTTTTGCGGGACTCCTTATCCTTTCTCTCGGGCTTTGCAACTATCAGCACCAAGGCAAAAAAAACGTCATCTGCCTTTCATCAGCAGATGACGGTTTTAGCCTTATTTAGCATATGTGCCGAGAAATCTGCGTCAGAAGATATCATACTGTCAAACAAGAGCCTTTTTCCGAACACAGTAGATATATCTGTTTTTCCTCGGGAAACGGTATTGCAGTTGCTTGGGAGAGAGAAATTGCGCGTGTTTGCGATGTTTTGTAATTTTGGGAAATTATATCACATAGTTCTCGATTTGTCAACTGTTGTCTCACTTTCTTGAGTCATCTTTTTTAATATTGAGATTTTTGAAACGCTGTGATATAATAAAATTGATAAAATTTTGAGAGAGGGCGAAATTATGAAGAGTATAAAGCGATTGGTTGCGGTTTTCGTTGCGGTCTTTATCCTTGCGGCAATGACCTCCCTACCCACCCTTGCGGCAAGCGGCGATGAGCTTCGTTACGGCAGGACCGCGCTTTCCAAGATGAATAACGCTGCGGGTCTGCTTTACGTCTACGACAAGCTGGTTGAAGGCTGCGGCAAGGCCGAAGCCGAAATTCAGGTTAAGAAGTCGGGCAAGACTATCGTCTGGGACGAGATGTCGGCCGTCTTTTCCGCCCTTCACAGCGACTATCCCGAATATTTCTGGCTTGCGGGCGGCTACTCGGGCACCTGCCAATCCAACGATCAGGTGGTCGTATCGGTTCGCCCCGAGTACTCGATGACGGGCAGTAAGCTTTCCTCAGCCAAAGCCGCTCTTAACAAGAAGGTCGACGAGCTGACCAAGGGGCTCAGCGGCAAATCCGATTATGAGAAATCTCTGATACTGCACGATCGCGTTGCCAAGGCGGTCGACTACGTTTTCACCGATAATGACCAGACTGCCTACGGTGCGCTTGTCGAGGGCAAGGCGGTCTGCGCGGGCTATTCCAAGGCCTACCAGCTCCTGCTTCACAAGGTCGGCATACCTGCCTGGTGCGTTATGGGCTACAGTAACAACCCCGCCACCAACAACCCTGAGAGCCACGAATGGAACCTCGTTCAGCTTGACGGAAAGTGGTACTATACCGACGTGACCTGGGACGATCAGGGTGACACGGTATACTACGCCTACCTAAACGTGACCTCCAAACAGATCAACGAGGACCACGTCGTCACCGATTTCAAGGACTATCTGCCAAACGCTAACTCAACGGCAGCAAACTATTTTGTAAAGAATGATCTCGTTTTGTCGGGATTCGACGCCGATGCCCTTGCAAAGAACCTCAAGGCGAACAACAATTCTGCGCGCGTTTACGTTACCGGCAATCTCAACACCTTCCAAAACGACCTTTCCAACAAGATAATGACGGTGGTCAGCAAAATGGGTGCGCCTGCCGGTTCTGGCTGCAGTTATTCCTACCAGACCCTCGGGCGCGAGTTTATCATCTCGGTCAACATTATTGAAGCAGGCCACAAGCATTCGACCACCCTTGTCGCCAAGAAATCTGCCTCCTGCACCGCTGAGGGTAACAAGGCGTACTACACCTGCTCCTGCGGCAAGTGGTTTGAGGACTCTGCCGCTACCAAGGAGATCACAAACAAAAGCTCGGTGGTAATATCCGCCGTCTCTCACACCCCTTCGGGTTGGAAGAGCAACGCCAACGACCATTGGAAGATCTGCACCAAATGCAACGCTGAGATATCCAACTCGAGAGCCGTCCACTCCGATGCAGACAAGAATGCAAAGTGCGACCTTTGCAACACCGCAGTAGTAGTTGCGGGAAGCGGCACCACCTCTCAGGCGGGCAAGCCCTCTTCGACACCGACGGCGAGCACTCCCTCCAACCAGCAGGGCAACACTTCAAGCGTCACCGAGCCTGTTGATTCGGGTTCAGGCGATGAGCCCGTCAGCTCGGGTGAAACACCCGACGACCCTGCAGAAAGCCAGTCCGCAGGCGGTGACAAGGACACCTCCGTCAAGCCTGACAAGGATAAGGATGGCGGCAGCAAGAAGGTCTTGCCTTGGGCGATCGGCGGAGTCTGCGCCCTTGCCGTTATAGGTGGCGGTGTCGTGATATTCATTACAAAGAGATAAGCATTATTTTTACAGCAAAAGAGCCGTAGGTTACTAAACCTACGGCTCTTTGTTTGTTTAAGTTAGAAGCCTTTGCTCTCGATATATTCGCAGGCGGCAAGGGCGGCGATGGCGCCGTCTGCAGAAGCGGTTGCAACCTGACGGATCCTCTTTGAGCGGCAATCGCCTGCGACAAAGAAGCCGTCTGCCTTTGTAAGACAGTCCTCGCCCGA
>JAZTZA010000143.1:0-1126 GCA_045637185.1 Acutalibacteraceae bacterium | reverse complement strand
GGCTGTGATATGGTCATCGCCAACGGCACCGACCCCTCTGTCTTATACGACATCGTCGGCGGTATGCCCGTCGGCACCAGATTCATCGGGAGGAAGCCCCAATGACGACACAGGAGATACTCAAGCTCGCAAAACAGGCATCGCGCAAAATGGCAGGTGTCTCGGGCGAGGCTCGCAACAATGCACTGCTGGCTATGGCCGATGCCCTTTGCGACAACATTGAACCTATACTTTGTGCCAACCGCGCCGACCTTGAGCGCGCCAAGGGCACCATTTCCGAGGTTATGATGGACCGCCTTCGTCTTGATGAGGCACGCATACGCGCTATGGCCGACGGCATCCGCGACGTTGCAAAGCTTGACGACCCGACGGGCCGCCTGCTCGACCAATACGTGCGCGAGGACGGCCTGACCATCCGCAAGGTCTCGGTACCCCTCGGTGTAATTGCCATCATCTACGAAAGCCGCCCCAACGTCACCTCCGATGCGGCGGCTCTGGCCATAAAGAGCGGCAACGTCTGCATCCTGCGAAGCGGCAAGGAGGCACACGCGAGTGCCCGCGCCGTTGCCGATGCTATGCGCGATGGACTTGAAAGAGTCGGCTTGTGCAAGGATGCCGTTTTGCTCGTCGACGACACCACCCGCGCCAGCGCAACCGAGCTGATGACCGCTAACGGCTACGTCGACCTGCTCATTCCACGAGGAGGAAAGGGACTTATCCGCGCCTGTGTCGAGAACGCGACGGTGCCCTGCATCGAGACGGGTACGGGAATTTGCCACGTATACGTTGACGGTGCTGCCGACTTTGACCGCGCGCTCAACATCATTGAGAATGCCAAGACCAGTCGTCCCTCCGTTTGCAACGCGGCTGAGGTCTGTCTTATCGATAAGAAGATATTGCCGCAGTTTTTGCCCCTTTTAGAAGAGCGGCTTACTAAACGCGAGCAGGCGGTCGAGCTTCGTATGAGCAAGGAGTGTCTGCCCTATTCTGCCTGCGGTGTGGCCGCAGGTGACGAGGATTTCGACACCGAATTCCTCGACTACATCCTCGCCGTTGAGGCAGTCCACGGAGTTGACGGCGCCATCAGCCACATCGCCGCCCATTCGACCGGCCACAGCGAAGCCAT
>JAZTZA010000142.1:0-4309 GCA_045637185.1 Acutalibacteraceae bacterium | reverse complement strand
GTGTCGGCTACAGCGTGCTTGACGTTGTCAAGGCATACGAAAAGGCAAGCGGCCGCGAGGTCAAGTACGAGATAGTTGCGCGCCGTTCGGGCGACATCGCAACCTGCTTTGCCGATCCGCAGAAGGCGCTCGACCTGCTCGGCTTCAAGACCGAGCGCGGCATCGAGCAGATGTGCGAGGACTCTTGGCGCTGGCAGTACAACAACCCCAACGGCTTCGGCGAATAATCAAAACCTATCAGGGCATCCGTGATTTTTTCTCGGGTGCCTTTTGTATGTAAAAGCAAATAACAGGAAAAATTCTCCAATTTTGTAACCATTCTGTAATCATTTTGTAACCGAATTGAGATGACTTTTGCCCGCCTTTTGTTTTATACTGTTATCAGAACAGTAAACGGAGGTGTTCAGCGTGAGCAAAGGATACAAAATGATGCTGGTGTCGGCGTTGGTTGCGCTGACCCTGTCGGTAGCGTCGGTGTCGGTCATCGGACTGCCTAACGACTCTGCCAAAGCCCAGCCAAGCAAGGTCGCTCAGCCGCAGACTCAGGCGGTGACCGAGCATTATGCCGAGGTCGGCACCCGCGTCCTTGCGGTTGAGGAAAGCGGTGCGCAGAGTGCTGCTCAGCCCAAGTATGATATCGCGGTTGTCACCGAGCTCGTTTCGCTCAACCGCGTTTTCGGTTATTCCATCTACGACGATACCGCCCTTATCGACGCGGCGCAGATAGTCCTGCTTGATAAGGCTACCGAGATCGACGGCTTCCTTTATATCGAAAAGCAGGTCGTCAACGAGTTTGTCTATAATGTGTATGGCCGCACGGTCGACGAGTCGGCGGGCGAGATCTACGGCCTGCCTGCACCCGACGGCTACTATGCGATACTGCCGAGAAGCTACGACCTGATGAGCCAGTCGGTCACCGACATCACCGCCAAGGAGGACGGAACGCTTACCGTCACCACCGAGGTGACCGTTGCGGGACTTGATTTCACCGAAACCTTCTCTGCGGTAACAGTCCTTTCCCCTGCACAGACCGAGTCGGGATACGTCATCACGTCGGCCGAACAGGTGCAGTAAAATTTAATATCACAATATTAAAAAGCAGAGAATGAATGGGTTTCATTTTCTGCTTTTTTGCAAAGAAAAAAGACAAGCACGGGATTAAGGAAATCTTAAAACATCATTAACAAATCTATGCTTGAAATTTTCCGCAAAGGCTGTCATAATAAAGAGGATAAAAACGAGCCGTTTGTGAGATGAGGAAATGAAAAAGCAAGGCCTTAATAAAAAGGCGCTCGGACTGCTTGCAGTTCTGGTGTTTATACTTTTCTCGGCTGCGGTCGGCTGGTTTATCGGCCGCCCGATGATAAAGCTGGTCGGCGAGCCCGAGCAGTTTCGCGCTTGGGTGGACGGCCACGGCATCTGGGGCAGGCTGATCTTCATCGGAATGATGGTGTTGCAGGTCATCTGCGCGCTTATTCCGGGCGAGCCCTTCGAGATTGGGGCAGGGTATGCCTTCGGTGCGATTGAGGGCACCGCTTTGTGCCTGATAGGTATCACCCTCGGTTGCCTTGTGGTCTTTTTGTTCGTGCGCAGATACGGAGTCCGGCTTGTCGAGGTCTTCTTCTCAAGGGAGAAGATAGACTCGGTGCGGTTTTTGCAAAATACAAGGCGGCTCGAGCTGCTCATCTTCATCGTCAACGCCATTCCCGGCACGCCCAAGGACCTGCTGTCCTACTTCGTCGCCCTGACCAAGATAAAGCTGTCGACTTGGCTGTTGATAGTTGTGGTCTCGCGTATTCCGTCGGTGGTGACCTCTACGGTGGGCGGCAGTGCGTTAGGAATGGAGAATTACGTTTTTGCAATAGTGACCTTTGCGGTGACGCTGGTTGTAAGTGGCATCGGGGTTTTGATATACAACCGCATCCGTCGCGGCAGGGAGGAATGAGAATGGAATTTGTATCGGTTATGAACACGTTGCTCGGCATCGTGTTTTTCGTCTGCTATTTTTACCAGTTTGTATATATCGCGGTGCCCTTTTTGGTGAAGGCCAAGCCTCATTTGCCCGAAAAGAAGCACACCTTCGCCCTGCTTATCTCGGCTCGCAACGAGGAGGCGGTCATCGGCAACCTGCTCGATAGCATAAAGCAGCAGGACTACCCTGCGGAGCTTGTCCGCGTCTTTGTGGTGGCCGACAACTGCACCGATGCGACCGCTCAGGCGGCGCGGAATGCAGGCGCGACCGTCTACGAGCGGTTTAATACCGAAGAGGTGGGCAAGGGGTATGCCCTCGACTACCTGCTTTCTTGCATCGGCAGGGATTTCCCCTCGGGCTTTGACGGATATATGGTCTTCGACGCCGACAACGTGCTTGAGAAAAACTATATCACCGAGATGAACCGCACCTTTTCTGATGGCCACGAGGTTATCACAGGCTTTCGCAACTCCAAGAACTACGGCGCAAACTGGATAAGCGCAGGCTATGCCCTTTGGTTTTTGCGCGAATCGAGCTTTCTCAACCGCTCCCGTATGCGCCTGAATACCAGCTGCACCGTCTCGGGTACGGGGTATATGTTCAGCCGACGTATCCTTGATGAGATAGGGGGATGGCCTTTCCACCTGCTGACCGAGGACGTGGAGTTCACCGCTTGGCTTATCACCCACGGCTACAAGGTCGCCTATTGCGAGAAGGCGGTGCTCTACGACGAGCAGCCGGTCGACTTTGCACAGTCGTGGCGGCAGAGGATGAGATGGTCGCGCGGCTTTTTGCAGGTCATCGGCAAATACGGGCTGAAGCTGTTGCGAAGCATCTTCTCGCGCAACGGATTTTCCGCCTATGATATCTCAATGACCATAATGCCCGCCTATGTGCTGACCATCATTGCGGCCGCCGTCAACTGCGGCGGATTTGTGTGGGATGTGTTGCAAAGGGACGTCGGCGCGCTGTATATCATCGGCGGACTTTGGGGCATCTTTCAGGGCATATATCTGACGATGTTCCTTATCGGCGGCATAACAGTTATCTGCGAGTGGAAAAAGATATATTGCTCAAATTGGAAGAAGATACTCTATTGGTTTACCTTTCCGCTCTTTATGGCCACCTATATTCCCATATCGGTGGCGGCACTCTTCAGGCGGGTCGAATGGAAACCCATCCGCCACACCCACGCCGTAACCCTCGACGAAATAACCAAGTGCTAGAAAAAATGAAGACTACCTGTTTTTCAGGTAGTCTTCGTTTTGTTTGTTAATAGGTCTGAAATGTTCCGTTAGTACAATGTATGTTGACTTTTCTTGAAAAATGCGGTGCAAAATAGATGTCTTCCCATTGGCTTTGTGTGCCGTTGTAGTATATATCTGTGAGACGGGAGCAATTTCTGAACACACCGTCAGCAAAATACAGCACACTATTGGGTAGATTAACGGTGGTTAACGAATAGCAATTTTGAAAAACAGAATAGCCTAAGGTATCTACGCCATCCGGAACGGTGAAGGTGGTTAGTGAGTCACAACCTTCGAACGCATAGCCATCTATAGTAGTAAGGCTGTTAGGAAGTGTGACGCTCGTTAGTGAGGTGCACTGTCTAAACATATTGCTGTTGAGGACAGTGAGGCTGTTCGGAACGACGATACTGGCTAGTGAAGAGCAGCCCATAAACGCGCCATCACCTAGTGAAGTGATGTTGTTGGGGATGGTAACGTTGGTAACTTTTTTGCAGTAAGCGAAAGCTTCATATCCTATAGTTTTAACGCTGTTAGGGATAATGACGGTGGTCAAGGATGAGCAGTTCTTAAATGCGTCGTTGCCAATAGAGGTAACGCTGTTCGGAATAGTGATACCGGTTATCGAAAAGCATCCTGCGAAAGTACCGTTGCTGATAGAAGAAATACGGTTGGGAATGTTGATGCGGGTCAAAGAGGTGCAGTTTTTAAACGCGTCGTTCCCGATAGAGGTAACACTACTTGGGACTGTAACGTTGGTCAACGATGAGCATCCGAAGAATGCGCCGCTACCAATAGAGGTAACGCTGTTGGGTATAGTAACACTTTTTAATGAAGCGCAACCCTTAAGCACATTAGCGCTAACAGAGGTAATGTTGTCGGGTATGATGATGTTAGTTAGCGATGAGCATCCTGAGAATGCACCGTCGCCAATAGAGGTGATGCTCTTTGGGATAGTAATATCTTTTAATGAAGTGCAACCCTGAAATGCACCGCTACCAATAGAGGTAACGCTGTTGGGCATAGTAACATTTTTTAATGAAGTGCAACCCTTAAGCACATTAGCGCTAACAGAGGTAATGTTGTCGGG
>JAZTZA010000141.1:0-2569 GCA_045637185.1 Acutalibacteraceae bacterium | reverse complement strand
TGGCGTCAGCTTGCCCACGTGCTGAAAAGGGACTACCGGCTGCCGCCCTTTCCGATTTTGCATTTGGTTAATTATCTCTTTAAGCGGCGAACGGGATGTGACCTTCGCAGTTTCGATACCCTGTCGGTGCTGAGCGGCTGTGACATTCCCGTGTTCTTCGTCCACGGGGCTGCCGACAGGTTCGTGCCCACCGATATGTCGGTAGAAGGATGGCGCGCCTGTTCGGCAGACAAGGATATACTCATCGTCGAAGGCGCCGCCCACGCAACAAGCTCGATCGCCGACCCTAAACAGTACCAAGGCAAAGTGAAGGCCTTTCTCGACGGGATACTCCATTGAGGCAACACCTTGACGGGCAGTCTGCCTGATGCTATAATGTGATTATCAAGCATTTAGGAGTTGCATCGTATGGACAGACAGGTGATAAGATTTAAGAAGCTCGACCCTCGCGCAACAAAGCCAACCTACGGAACCGAGTTTTCGGCAGGCGCCGACCTTTATGCCCTGCTTGACGAGGCGCTGGAGATACCTGCGCATCAGACTCGGCTGATCCATACGGGGATAGCGGTCGAGATACCCGTCGGTATGGTCGGCCTTATCTATGCGAGGAGCGGACTCGCCTGCAAGCGCGGTCTTGCACCTGCCAACAAGGTGGGCGTTATCGATGCCGACTATCGCGGCGAGATAATGGTGGCGCTGTGCAACCATACCGATGAGCCGCAGACTGTGGATATCGGCGAGCGTATCGCCCAAATGGTGATAACCCCATTCGTTCCTGCCGTTTACGAGGAGTGTGACGAGCTGACCGACACCGTCAGGGGTGAAGGCGGCTTCGGCTCAACGGGAACTAAATAGATAGAACAACAAAAGCAAGATCCCCCGAGATTTCGAAATCTCGGGGGATCAAAAATTTACGGATTATTCGCCCTGTTCTTCGGTCGGTTCTTCTTCAATCTTGGCGTTCTTTTTACGCAGCAGAAGGAATATTATAATCCCATTTGTAACAACAACACCGGCTCCAACTATGATAATAATTATAGTTAAGGTATTGCTCTGCCTGTCGTCGCTAACGATGTCGTCGTCATTGTCTGTGTTTGTAGTGCCTGCAGGAGTGCTGTCCTTTGACGAGGTGGCTTTGCTGCTGGTGTCACTGCTGCTTTGAGGCTGAGCCGATGAGGCGGGGACGTCGCTGTTTTGATTCGGTTTGGAAGAGATGGATGATTGGCTGCTTGTTGAAGCTAAACTTGAGCTCGGCTGAGGTGGACGCTTGGTACCTCCGTTGAAATCAGAGATAATGCTAACAACGGTTCCGCGGGCAGAGGTAACGTTTATGTTGAAGTCTACCTTAGTTTCTTTGAATGCGGAAGAAGCGCTGAAGCCATTAACGGCGGTCAAGTCAGCGGTAACGGTATTGACGGTATTGCCTGTGGTGTTCTTGACGGTCAACTCGCCTGCATCGTAGGTGACCTCAACACCCAGGTTGCAGTTTGGCATAAAGTTATTGTTGAACATCCAGCCCCTGCGGATCATCCTATCTTCAAGGTACACTTGAAATTCATTTGCCTGATCAATAATAAACCGGTCGTTGTAATTATAAGACGTAACGCAATCTTGAGGAAAGTTCTGACTGCCGTTAAGGGTAACGTTAACGCCCTTGTAGGTTACCGACTGGAGATAGAGGTTCTTGCCTTCGCCGTCATTAATGTTGGAAGGAGAACGGGTGAAGGTGATGACGAGATCGCCGAAGGTGGCGACCCAGTTTTCAGTTCCTGCAATGGTGCCCGAAGTAACGGTGCTATTCTTAAACCAGATGTCGAAGTCTGCCTTGAAATAGTCGTTGATGTTATAGGTGCCGAGATCGGCGGACAGGCTGAGGGCTACGCTGGAAGCGCCGATGATAAGACCGTCACCGTAGCCGGAGGTCTTGAAGAGGCCGGAACCGGAGCTGTTCCAGTGGAGGTCGTCGGGGAGCTTGCAGGTAGTCTTATCGAAGCCTGAAAATTCGGTAGTGCCGTTGTCGGCAGAAGCGGAAAGTGTGCCGAAAACAGTCATTGATACGAGAACTGCCAAAGTACACAGGATAGATAAAAATTTCTTTGTCATATGGTTTCCTCCTGGATTTGTTTTCGGGATATTCCAATCCCAGATCTACATAACAACTATAACACAAGAATAATGATCATGCAATGTTTCAATATAAAATTCAGAAAATGCAACAAAATTTTCAAAGGTTTTTTGTAACTAAAAAAGAGTCCCTCGGATATCGTTCCGAGGGACTCTTTTGGTTTAGCGGTCGTTATTCGCCCTGTTCTTCGGTCGGCTCTTCTTCAACCTTGGCGTTCTTCTTACGCAGCAAGATGAATGCTACAACTCCGCCTGCAACAACGACACAGGCTGCAACTACGATAATAATTATGGTTGCGATGTTCGAGTCGTTGCCGCCGTCGTTGTCGGTATCGGTAGTTCCTACAGGAGCGTTGTCCTTGGACGAGGTGGCAGCAGAACTGTCGGCCTCTTCAGAGGAAGCATCCGACGATGTTGCATCGGAAGATTCAACGGTGGAAGATGT
>JAZTZA010000140.1:0-1568 GCA_045637185.1 Acutalibacteraceae bacterium | reverse complement strand
GGAGCTTGCCGCTGTCGGCGACCAGCTTTTCACCGATATGCTTGGCGCCAACCTTGCCGGTGTGACCCCCTTGCTCGTCGAGCCGATATTGCTCGAGGATGGCTGGAGCTTCAAGGTGCGCAGGCGGCTTGAGGCACCCTTACTTCGCAGATACAGGGGTGAGGGAAGATGACGGCACGCTTTGGACCTGCCGGCACGGCCGAAAGCTTTGCCGCAATGGGCTACCGCACCACCCTGCAGATGCCCGAATATCTGACGAAAATGAGCCTCAACGCGTTTGAATATCAGTGCGGACGGGGTGTCAACATAACCGAGGAAAAGGCACGCGAGCTTGGCAGGCGGTCTGCTGAGGCGGGCATTAAGCTCTCCCTGCACGCACCCTATTACATCTCGCTCGCATCGGCCGAGCAGGAGAAAAGGGACAACTCGGTCAACTATATTCTCTCCTCTGCCCGTGCTGCCGACTGGATGGGTGCCGACAGGATCGTTGTGCATTCGGGAGGCAAGGGCAAGATGGAGCGCCGCGAAGCGATGGGGGTTGCCCTTGCGACCTTCAAGCAGGCGATCGATGCCCTTGACCGAGAGGGGCTCGGACACATTCACCTTTGCCCCGAAACGATGGGCAAGATAAATCAGCTCGGCGACCTCGAGGAAGTTATGGAGTTTTGCCGCCTCGATGAAAGGGTCATTCCCTGCATCGATTTCGGCCACCTTAATGCGAGGACCTGCGGCGGACTTAGCACCAAGGCGGATTTTGAAGCGGTGTTCAGCATTATGGAAAATGCGATAGGTATCGACCGCGTCAGGCAGTACCACGCGCATTTTTCCAAGATCGAGTACAGCGCAGGCGGTGAGGTCAGACACCTGACCTTTGCCGACGAGGTCTACGGGCCGAACTACGAGCATCTGCTCGAGATAACGGCGCGAAAGAACTGCACCCCTACCATAATCTGCGAGTCGGCGGGAACTCAGTCGGAGGATGCAGCCGAGATGAAACGGTATTACGAAGCCTTGCTTTAAGGAGGATAAATGATGAAGATATTGGTTATCAACGGACCCAATCTTGATATGCTCGGCAAGCGCGAGCCCGAGATATACGGCGCCTTGACCCTTGACCAGCTCAACGGTCAGGTCGCGACGCTTGCAAGTGAGCTTGCGGTCGATGTCGAGTTTGTGCAGTCGAATAACGAGGGCGAGATCATCGACGCCATCCATTCGGTTGCCGATGAATTTGACGGTTGCATTATCAATGCCGCCGCCTACACCCATTATTCCGTTGCCCTGCGCGATGCCATTGCGGCGGTGGACAAGCCCTTTGTCGAGGTGCATATCTCCAACGTCCACAAGCGCGAGGAGTTCCGTCATCGCTCGATGATATCGGCGGTGTGTCAGGGTGTCATCTGCGGCTTCGGTGCCGACAGCTATAAGCTGGCTTTGAGGGCGCTTGCAGGCTCATTTTAAGCCCTTAGCCGATAAATCGGTCTTTTTGTCGGCCGAGAAGTAAAAGTTTTGGCATTATTGGCGCGAAATGTTAAAAAACGCTTGAAATATACAAGCGTTTGTAATAA
>JAZTZA010000139.1:0-2100 GCA_045637185.1 Acutalibacteraceae bacterium | reverse complement strand
CTTCATCAGCGCGACCCGAGTGTTGAGGAGATCGCAAAGGAGCTTGAGATATCAAAGCAGGACGTGGTGCTTGCGCTTGAGAGCATTGTTGACCCGCTTTCCCTGAGTGAGCCTGTCTACTCCGACGGGGGCGATACCATTTACGTTATGGACCAGATCGGTGACAACAATGACGACAAGAACTGGCTTGACGAGATCGTCTTCCGTCAGGCCGTCAAGCAGCTGTCCGACAGGGAGCGGATGATACTTTCGATGCGGTTTATGAGGGGGCGCACTCAAATGGAGGTAGCGCAGGAGATAGGCATCTCGCAGGCGCAGGTCAGCCGATTGGAAAAGGGCGCCCTCGACAAGATCAAGGGCAGTATGTGAAAAGGAACCCTGTGCTGATTGCACAGGGTGCCTTTTTGTGTATTACGTTAAACCCAAGCGGTTTCTCTTTCATTCTTACGAGGGCGGAGCATCAGGTTATTTATGGCCTGAGATGCCGATATCTCGCCGCTGAGGATGCGGTAGCACTCCTGAGTGATGGGCATTTCCACCCCGTACCTCTCTGCAAGTCGGGTCGCAATCGAGCAGGCGTGATATCCCTCGACCGTCATTCCGATGCGCTCAAGAGCTTCCTGCGGATCGACCCCCTGCCCTATCAGTATACCGTAACGGCGGTTGCGGCTGTGCATTGACATACAGGTAACGATGAGGTCACCGATACCCGTAAGGCCCATAAAGGTGGCCTCGTTAGCTCCCATAGCGACACCAAGCCGCGCAATCTCGGACAGTCCGCGGGTCATAAGGGCGGCTTTAGTGTTGTCGCCAAGCTCAAGGCCGTCACAAATGCCTGCGCAAAGCGCGATAACATTCTTCAGCGCGCCGCCAATCTCCACTCCGATGACATCGTCGTGGGCATAGACACGCAGTCGGGGTGTGATGACCGCATCCTGCACCCACTCGGCCGCCTCAGCGTCATCCGACGCGGCAACCAAGGAGGTGGGCACTCCCCTTGCGACCTCTTCGGCGTGGGACGGGCCAGACAAAACGACCACCCGTGCCTGCGGTAATTCTTCTTCGATGACTTCCGAAAGACACTTGAGAGTATCCCTCTCAAAGCCCTTGCCGACGTTGACGACGAATGTACCCTCTCTCAAAACATCGCGCAACAACCCTGCGGTTGAGCGAATTGCAAAGCTTGGCACCGCGAGCACAACCATTTCGCTCGATGTGGCGACATTTATATCGCCTGTGATATCAACGGTGTCGGGAATGGTGACACCTGACAACAGTTTTTCATTTTTGCGCTCGCGCTGTAACAGGGACACTTCTTGCTCAAACAAGGACCACAAATGCACCTTATGACCCCTTTGATCCAAGGCACAGGCAAGGGCTATGCCCCAGCCGCCCGATCCCAATACTGTTACGTCAGACACCGTCAGACCCTCTTTCTTACTTTTTGGAATGTATGGCTTTTTCCTCGCCGTTACGAAGGCGGATAATGTTATCCTTATGCCTGATTATTACGATTGCGGCAAGGATGGCACCGAGCAAGGTTTCGTACAGTCGCATCGGCAAAGATGCACCCGCGGTACACAGAAATACGTAGAAAATCCATTCGACAGCTCCCATTACCGAGCCGATGGACACTATTTTAGTAATCAGAAACAGCACCAAAAAGGTCAGCAAAACAAAGGTTGCCGCCTGCCAGTTGATGCAATAGAGGACGCCGATGGCGGTGGACACTCCCTTGCCTCCGCGGAACTGGAAATATAGCGGAAAGACGTGGCCGAGCATACAAGCGGCGGCACAAAGGTAGAGCATATACTTTACCTCAAGGACGGCAGGAACATTTTCGGTACAAGCCGCAAATGCAGGTTCCAAAATGAGAAAACGGGTCAGCAAAACTGCGCCAACTCCCTTGAGGACGTCGCCCACGAGGGTTATCAGGCCGGGTTTGATGCCGACGGTGCGTATAACGTTGGTCATACCGGCATTACCGCTTCCGTGCTCACGCACGTCCTTGTGCGCGACCGCCTTAGATATAATAACGGCGAAGTTTACACTGCCGATAAGGTAGCAGACTATCAAGGCAACGGCTACCATCAAAACATA
>JAZTZA010000138.1:0-6393 GCA_045637185.1 Acutalibacteraceae bacterium | reverse complement strand
TATGGAGTTAAGCTCAAGGCGCAGGTTGCGGATACCAAGGGTGTCGAAGGCACCCTGTGCGAGTGCTATGACCTCGGCATCGGCGGCCGCCTTGTCAGCGCCCAAGCACTCCACTCCGAACTGGTGGAACTCTCTGAGTCGGCCCGCCTGCGGCTTCTCGTAGCGGTAGCAGGAAAGGACGTAGCAGACCTTCTGCGGCAGGGCCTCATTGTGCAGTCCGTGCTCCAAAAATGCACGCACCGAGCCTGCGGTGCCCTCGGGGCGCAGAGAGATACTGCGGCCGCCGTTGTCGTTGAAGGTATACATCTCCTTCTGCACGACGTCGGTGGTGTCACCAACCGAGCGGTTGAAAAGCTCGGTATGCTCAAATACGGGGGTGCGTATTTCGCGGAAGCCGTAAAGCTTTGCGTTTTCCATAAGGGTGCGCTCGACGTACTGCCAGCGTGCGCTGTCCTTGGGCAGAACGTCCTGCGTTCCTTTTATCGCCTGTGTTATCAATGCCATTTTGTCTTCTCCTTTTTATAAAAATGAAAAGCCCCAACCCGACCAATGCCATCTGACATAGGTCGAATCAGGGACGATCGGTTGACCGTGGTGCCACCCTAATTGACAAGGCAAATTGCCCTGCCCTCTTATGACCCTGTCACGCGGGTCAGACGGCGCAAAAAACGCTTCGGCTCGGGGATATCTTCGGTCGGGGGCCTTCCTTGACGGCGCTCTCAGTCGCGGCGCCGTTTCCCTGTCGGTGCAAAACCGACCTACTCCTTCCCGTCGTAGCCGATATGAAATTAGGTCTTACTTATTCCTTACGTACTCACGCCAGTCGAGGTCGCCGCGCTCAAGTCCGTGAATGAGCATTTCGGCGGTGGCGAGGTTGGTCGCCAAGGGGATACGCTGAACGTCGCAAAGGCGCAGAAGGGTCAGCTCGTTCATCTCATGCTGTACGGATGAGTTCGGGTCACGGAAGAAGAGGACCATATCGATCTCGTTACAGCTGATACGCGCGGCAATCTGCTCGTCGCCGCCCTGCGAGCCGCTCAAAAAGCAGGTTATCTGCAGTCCTGTTGCATCTGAAACCAGCTTGCCGGTGGAGCCTGTCGCACACAGATTGTGGCGGCTTAGAATTCCACAGTAAGCGATACAGAACTGTACCATCAATTCTTTTTTTGCGTCGTCAGCGATAAGAGCTATTGTCATCCGACTCATCCTTTCTAACCCCTTTTTAATAGGGCCGTTTTTTATATTATTTAATAATTTTTATTAAATGCGGTTTAATTTTGGCAGATTTATGTTCTTGCCGTCGAGGCGGTGGACGATGCGCACAAAGGCTCGCCACGCGTGTCCCTTGGTGATAGGGCTTCCGTTGACCGCGCCTGCGGCAAGCAGGGGGTCGTAGGGCACGATGCCGATAAGCTGCATCGCAGTTGAGTCGATTATGTTGTCGATATGGGGAACGCGAAGCCGCTTGGACGCCTTGTGGTCGAAGCGGTTGATGATCATTCGCCGCTTGGACTCGCTGACGTCACGCAAAAGCTCGCAGACGTTGCGCGCATCCCTGATGCTGACGGGGTCACATCCGACCACCGCAAGCACCTCGTCGGCGCAGGCGATGGCGGCCGAAAAGCCATAGCCCACTCCCGCGCAGGAGTCGATGATTATGCGGTCAAAGGGACCTCGCAGCGCCGTTACCAGCTCGCCCAACTGCTCGTTGACGTGGCCGGTCGAATGGGGCGCAGGCAGTAAAAACAAATTCTTGGTTGCAGGCACGGGCTTGATGGCATCCTTCGCCTCGCAGTCACCTTTGAGCAAATCGCCGAGGTCAAAGGCGATATCCTCCGACACGCCGAGCATCAGATCGAGGCAACGCAGTCCCTCGTCAACGTCGATAAGCAAGGTGCGGTATCCCATACGCGCAAAGGCGGTGCCGAGCAGGCAGGTGACGGTGGACTTTCCTGCGCCGCCCTTACCCGATACGACGGTATAGACCTTGCAGTCGCTTTTAGCCTTGGCCACCCGAGCACACCTCCTGCAGAAAAATTCAACTTTTTCAATATTTTAGCACATTACATCGGTGATGTCAATCATTTGAGCAAGGAGTTGATGTCCTGCTCGGAATAGGACTCATCCGAGGTGAAGAAATAGGCGTCGAAGACCTCTTTCGCAACGGGGGCGATGGCCGAGCCGTGTCCGCCGTTTTCGACCGCGATGGCGATGGCTATCTGCGGGTCGTCATAGGGTGCAAAGGCGATGAACATCGCGTTGGTCTTGTTATAGGCGTCGGCGGTACCCGTCTTGCCCGCGACCTTGATGGGATAGTTGCCGAAGGTGGCGGTAGCGGTACCCGTTTCGGTAACCTGAAGCATACCCTGCTTGACCGAATTGAAGTTCTCAGCCGAGATCTCGACCTTGTCGACCGCTTCGGTGAAGTCGTCGTCGATAAGGGTGGTCACGCCGTAGTCGTATATCGACTTGAGATAGTGGGCCTTGTGTCTTGTTCCGCCGGTTGCGATGGTGGCGGTGTAGACCGCCATCTGCAAGGGGGTAAAGGCATTGTCCGACTGACCGATGGCCGCCTGAATGGTGTCACCGGGGTTCCATATTCCGCCTGCCGCCTCGCGCGCATCCTTACCTGCGAGGACACCCTTATACTCGGGCAGTTCGACACCCGTAGAAACGCCCAGTCCGAACTGGCGGCAATATCTGTTCATATCGGCGATGCCGATGCGGTAGCCGAGCTCGTAGAAATAGAAGTTGCAGCTCTTGGCAAGGGCGGTGGACACGTTGAGTGCTCCGTGATAGCCGAGGCAGGTGGGCTGATAATCGGAAAATCGGGTATACTTATGGACACACCTGATGGTGTCGTGCACCCCTATCTTGTTCTGCTCAAGGCCGATGAGTGCCATCGCCGGCTTAAAGGTGGAGCCGGGGGGATAGCTTCCGTTGAGGGCGCGGTCAAAGAGGGGCTTATTCGGCGCCGTCAAAAGCGCATTATAATCGGCGAAGAAATCGTCGAAGGAATAGGTGGGGTAGTTGGCGCAGGCAAGTATCTCGCCGGTGCCGACCTCCAAGACCACCACTGCGCCGCCCGTCGACAGCTTGGTCGAGCTGACGGCCGACGCGTTTATCTTATTGATAGCGGAGGAAAGGGCTCCCTGCGCGACCTTTTGCAATTCGCGGTCGATGGTAAGCTGTACCGTATTGCCCGACACAGTCTCCTGCACCACCTCGGTAGCGGTAACCTCTCCCGATGCGCTCTGGGTGATGCGTATCTTTCCGTCGGTGCCCTTCAGGTATTCCTCGTACGCCCTTTCGACACCGGCCTTTCCTATCTTATCGTTAAACTGATAGAGGCCCGTGTCCTTGACCTTGGCCCATTCGTCAGCCGACATAAGTCCCGTATAACCGAGAATGTGGGCGGCAAGGGTGGGGTCGGCATACTCGCGGAAGGTAGCGTTGACGATGTTGACCCCCTTGTAGTCGAAGGAGGACTCCTTGAGCACCGTCACGGTGTTGTCCGACACGTCCTCGGCAAAGCAGAAGGGCGCCGCAATCGAATAATCGGCCCTCTCCATCGAGTAGCGCACACCCATAATGATGCGCTGCTCAGCCTCACTCATACCCTCAAGCTTGTATCGGGTGACCATCGCATCAAAGCAGTTCTTTGCGGTGGCATAGTGGGCAAGGCCAAGGGTCTTGCGAAGCTCGGAAATGTCGCTTTCGGCCTCCTCGGCAAAGGCATAGGGTGCTTCTTTGTCCATAGGAAGCCTGTCCACCCAAACGTCCCCCGTCCTCTCAAGCAGCTCGACCAAACGGGAGATGGTGCTATTAAGCTGAGAGGTGGGCAGATAGGCGGCGTCAAATTCAATGTTAAAGCCGTTGCGGTTGTAGACGAGGGAACGGCCGTAGCGGTCGACTATCTCCCCACGGGTCGCGGTGACGGTGAGGGTCCTCGTCGACGAGGTATCGGCCTGCGCAAGATATTCCTCAGCGTTGACCACCTGTAGCTCGGTGATCTTGGCAAAAAAGGCACACATAACCACGCTGAGTATGCATATCATCGCGGTAAACCGCACGTAAAAGGCCTTTTTTCTGTGGTAGAAGGATGTCTTCATCTCAAAAATCCCCGATTCTTTTCTTCATCTCGCTCACGCAGGGAAACCTTGCGGATATACATCGCAAGGTAGTAAAAAGGCACTGTAAACACCCAAGTGTAGATAACGGCAGGCAGAGCAAATCTCACAAGATAAACCCCTGCGCCCTCATAGCCGCGACCGACGATGAAAAAGAGCCAATAGAGCAGGTAATAGCCCGCGGTGAAGATAAAACTCAGCAGGCAGGTGGTGACAAGTCGGTCATTGAAAAGGTACTCGGTCAGCAGGGCGACCCCCAGACCGAAAACCGTCAGCACAAGGGCATTAAAGCCGTCGCTGGCCGATGAAGTAATGTCCATCAGCAGACCTGCAAGCAGGCCGAAAACAAAGCCGACCGCCTCGTTATTGAAAACTCCGATGCAAAACACCAACGGCAAAAGAGGCATAGCGCAGACTGCGGCTATGCGCGGAAGCAAGGGTATCGACTGAATGACAAAGAGGGC
The DNA here is from genome assembly GCA_045637185.1 of Acutalibacteraceae bacterium. Classification (GTDB taxonomy): domain Bacteria; phylum Bacillota; class Clostridia; order Oscillospirales; family Acutalibacteraceae; genus RGIG2206. The sequence goes on along the minus strand of JAZTZA010000138.1, from coordinate 1,799 downwards.
TATCGTAATCAGTCCAAGTGCCGTGTAATAAAGGTAGCCGTGTTGATTTCGGGTCTGGTAGTACATCAGTTGCCCTCCGTATCTTCCGCTTGGGCAGAGGGGTACTCGCCCTGACCGCTGAAGGAGGTGATGACCATAACGTTGCGGCAGTTAAAGATGTCGGCGGCAGGCTCAACAACGGCGTGCAGAGTCAGCTGACCCTCGTCCTGCTTGACCTCGGCGACGGTGCCGATGACGATGTTGGCGGGGAAGATGCCGCTTCCTGCCGTGACGATGTAGTCCCCCTCAACAACGGTGCTGTATCGGTTTAGGTTGCTCATAAGGCAATTTCGGTCGGCAACGGTGTCGACACTTCCCGAAATGATACCGCTGTCATCGGTGCGTCGGTCGTATGCGCCGACGTTGACCGAGGGATTGACGATGGTCACGACGGTGCTGTATGTAGGCGCGACGGTACTGACGTAGCCGACCAGCCCGTCTGCAGTGATAACAACGTCGTGCGCGCTTATTCCGTCGATACTGCCCGCGTCAATGGTCAGGGTGCCGTAGACGTCGGCAGGGTCGCGCGCGATTACGCGCGCAGAGCAAAAGGTAAAGTCCTCGTTCTCCTCTTTAAGCCCGAGGAAATCCTTGTAAAATTCGTTTTCGTTAAGAGCCTCCTGCCACTCAAGCTTTTCATCCTTGAGGGCGTTGAGCTCCTCTTTCAGCTCAGCATTCTCTTTGGCAAGGTCGTCCCTCTGCCCGAAAACGCCGAAAAAGCCCTCTACCGCATCGGCGGCATCGGAAAAGGCATTCTGTATCGGGGTGACCACCGCACCGACAAAGACACTCTGCGGCGATGCCCAGTCGCTGAGTATGCCGAAGGTGACGGTCAGCGCGGTCAAAGCCGCGACAACGCAGACCATTACTATGAACTTTTTACTCCTGAGAAACCTTCTCACTCAGCCCATCTGCCTTTCTTGAAATTTTTGCCGAGATATCAATATCTGCGGCGCTTGTAGTAGGTGTTGAAGGGCAAATTAGCCTCCAAACGCTTTTGGGTGCCCTCAACGACACAGTCGAGGGGGTTGTCCGCGATGTGAACGGGAATGGCCGTCTCCTCGTTGATGAGGGTATCGATGCCGCGAAGCAGGGCACCGCCGCCCGTCAGGGTGATGCCCCTGTCGATGATATCGGCCGCCAGCTCGGGCGGTGTGTTTTCAAGGGTGGAGCGAATGGCGTCGATGATCTTGTGCAGGGGCTCGTAGAGGGCCTCGCGCACCTCAGCCGCCGTAATGGTGACGTTCTTGGGCAGGCCGTCGATAAGGTTGCGTCCCTTTATCTCCATATTGCCCTCGTCCTCGTATTCCCAGGCCGAGCCGATGGCGATCTTGATCTCCTCGGCCGTCCTCTCGCCTATGAGCAGGTTGTGCTTGCGGCGGATATAGTTGATGATGGCCTCGTCAAAGTCGTCGCCCGCGGTACGCACCGACTGAGAGGTGACGATGTCGCCCAGCGAAATGATGGCGACCCCGCTGGTGCCGCCGCCGATGTCGACGATCATACTTCCCGTTGCGTCCCAGACAGGCAGACCTGCACCGATAGCGGCCGCCATCGGCTCTTCGATAAGGTCGATCTCCCTTGCACCTGCGGTATGTGCCGCTTCGTAAACGGCACGCGACTCAACCTCGGTAACCCCCGAGGGTATACATATTATAATACGCGCACGCGAGAAGAAGCTGCCCTTGAGGGCATCGTGGATGAACCGCTTGAGCATTCTCGCGGTGACGTCAAAGTCGGCGATGACCCCGTCCTTAAGG
>JAZTZA010000137.1:0-11978 GCA_045637185.1 Acutalibacteraceae bacterium | reverse complement strand
TGACCGGACTTGACGGGCTCCGCCCGTCATTCGCTCGTACCTCGCGAACACCCGATTGTGTTCGGCTACGCCGAGGACCGGGTCAAGTCCTATTCGTTCATAAAAACAAAATAGAGAATCTACACAAAAGTGTAAATTCTCTATTTGGTGCCGGTGACCGGACTTGAACCGGTACGATGTTGCCACCGAGGGATTTTAAGTCCCTTGCGTCTGCCGATTTCGCCACACCAGCGTATAGCGCCGCTTTCTCACGGCACCCACCTATTATAATCACACCGACCGCCAAAAGTCAAGACCAATATCACAGCAGATCCTGTATTGTGATAAACTTATAGTCTCCGTTTTCAAGCAGGTCGAAATGCCGCATAGCAATTCCTATTCCCCTTGCTACACTGAGGGTCACGTTGTCGGCAGTATGTACGCTGACGCCCAAAAACTGCGACATAAACTGCGCCAATCCGTAGAGCATCGCCGTACCGCCCGTAAGATAAATACCGTCCTGAGAAATGTCACCGACCAGCTCGGGCGGCGTATTATTTACCACCGACTGAACCGCCACGCAAATTGATCGAACGACGTCGCTCATAGCCTCGCGCACCTCTTCGGCGGTGATCTCAACAGCCGACGGGAGTCCGTTGGACAAATTCATACCCTTGGCCATCATAGCGACCTCGATGGGACGCTCAACGGCACAGCCGATGCGGTGCTTGATATCCATAGCAGTCGAACGGCCGATAAGGTAGTTATACTCGCGTTTCATATACCTTATGATAGCGTCGTCAAGGTCAACTCCGCCCACCTTGGTGGTCTCGCAACGGGAGATACCGCCCATCGAAAGCACCGCCACGTCGGTAGTGCCTGCGCCGATATCAACAACAATGGTGCCGTGAGGTCGCGCAAAGTCGATACCCATACCCAAGGCAGATGCGACAGGCGACTCAATGGTGCATACGCTTCTGATACCCGACGACTGAACGGCGTCGATGACCGAACGGCGCTCAACGGCGGTTATACCGCTCGGGGTTGAGACAACGGCGCGCGGCTTGGTCAGCTTGTTACCAACGACGCGGGAAAGGTAGTTGTTGAGCATATATTCTGCCACGTCGTAGTCGGCGATAACTCCCCTTTCGATCGGTGTGAATGCCTGATACCTATCGGTAGCACGGCCGATGGCACGCTTGGCATACATACCGAAATCAACGGGAACCTCGTCGTAATTATCCATCAAAACAGCAGACGGCTCCGACAGCAATATCGATTTACCGCTGACTATGACCGTCTTTGACGTGCCGAGATCAATACCGATATCCGAAAACACTGCCATCCGTCCTTTCCATTTATATTACCGTATTATTATAGCCTAATCAGTCCTGCGTGTCAACACGCGCCTTGCCTCCTGTGGCACAAAAAGTATAAAGTGCGACACTTTTCGCACCGTTTTTGAGAAGCTCACCCGCACATTCGCAGATGGTCGAGCCGGTCGTTACGACGTCATCGATAAGCAGAATATTTTTATCCTTTACATCACCGCAAACGGCATAGGCTCCCCTGACGTTCTCGCGTCGCTCGGATGCAGTCAGCTTGTGTTGCTTTTTGGTTCTTCTTACCTTTGCTAAAAGGGGTCTTAGCGGCAATTTCAGGTTACGAGCGGTATGCTCAGCAATCATTTGAGCAGGGTTGTATTCCCTTTTGACACCTTCAAGCCTGTCCATCGGGACAAAGGTCACGAAGTCAAAGTCGTTCTTTCGCGAACGCCCGACCTTTATCGCAATCGCTTCGCCCATATACTTGGACGGTCGCGAGGAGTTGCAATACTTAAGGCGGGATATCGCCTGCCTGACCGAGTCCTGATAGTAGTAACAGGAATGGATGGTATACTTAACGCTGTTGCGGCTGATGACCTTGGATTTCTTGATACGCTGGTCAACAAGGGACACCCTGCAATCATTACAAAGAAAGTGTGCATATTCAAGCACCTCGCCGCAACAAAAGCAGGTCGACGGAAAGAATACCGCGAGCAGTTTTTCCTTTAAGTTAGGTTTTCTCATCGGCCATTCTCCCTGAGCATTTCGTTGAGCATCGTGTAACGCTTGATACGACGGTCGTTTTCGACCATACCTGCTATCATCCTCGACGAGCCGACAACGACCAGCAGACTGCGCGCACGGGTCACCGCAGTGTAAAGCAGGTTGCGGTAGCGTAGCTGGGGCGGCATATCCGAAATAGGCATAACTACGCAGGGGTATTCGCTTCCCTGCGCCTTATGCACCGTGATGGCGTAGGCAAGCTCAAGCTGATCGGCAAACTCAATGGGATAGACCGCCACCCTATCGTCAAATCTTACGGTAAAGATGCCAAGCGGCAGATCGATCTTCTCAAGTATTCCGACGTCGCCGTTGAATACGCCTTTGCCGTCGGTGCCGTCGTCGCGGTCCCATTCGATGTCGTAGTTATTGCGAATCTGCATAACCTTGTCCCCTTCGCGCAGGGTGAACGAGGGAAAGGCTAACTCGCGTTTATCCTTTGACTTAGGATTGACCGAGGCTTGCATTCGGTTATTTATGGCGGCGGTGCCTGCCTCCATTTTGCGAGATGGGGCGAGAATCTGGATGTCGGACATAGTTGAAAAGCCGTAGGCTTTGGGCAGACGCTCGGTAACAAGCTCGATGACCTTGTCCGACACGTCGCTTGCATTTTCTACGCTGAGGAAGAAAAAGTCGGAGTCGCGCATCGCCAGTTCAGGCATTTCGCCTGCGTTTATCCTGTGTGCGTTGGTGACGATGGTACTTTGCAAGGCCTGTCTGAATACGGTCTTCAGGGCGATGGTAGGTATCGCACCCGACTCAATCATATCGCGCAAAACGTTTCCTGCACCGACCGACGGAAGCTGATCGGAGTCGCCCACCAAAAGCAAGCGGCAACCCAAGGGCAACGCGTTCATAAGATTGGAAAACAGGAAGATGTCAACCATCGACATTTCGTCGACGATGAGCAGGTCGCACTCAATGGGTCGGTGCTGATTTCGGCAGAAAACCGAGCGGCCTTCGTCGTCAAACTCGGCCTCAAGCAGACGGTGCACCGTCTTTGCCTCGCAGCCGGTTACCTCGGTCATACGCTTTGCCGCACGGCCTGTGGGGGCGGCAAGCATAACCTTTTGCCCTGCGCTTTCAAAGACGCGGATAACGGCATTAAGGGTGGTAGTTTTACCTGTTCCGGGGCCGCCCGTAAGTATGAGTATGCCCGTTTCAGCAACCGCTTTTATTGCGTTGATCTGGTTGCTTTCAAAGGTGATAGAAAGGGCTTTTTCGGCCTCTTTGATCTTGCCCGCCATATCCTTTACCGCTAAGGGTCGGGAGTTAAGAATCATTTTGATGCGCTGTGCGGCATAGTTCTCGGCGCGGAAATATTCAGGGAGATAGAGGTAATTGCGGCCGTCATTTTCATAGGAAAACAACTGTCCCGAGCTTAGCATCTGCTTTACTGCGGAGCGTATCTCGTCAATTTCCACACCGAGAAGCCGAGAAGAGACCTCGACCAGCTTGTCCGACGGGATGCAAACGTGGCCATTAGACAGATTATGACGAAGGACATATTCAATGCCGCAATATATCCTGAAGGAGAAATCGGTCTCAAAACCGAGGCTTTCGGCGATAGCATCAACACGTTCAAAGCTGAACGGCAGTTCCTCCCTGCACAAAAAGTAGGGGTTGGCCTTTATCTTCTCAAGGCTTGAGGGGCCGAGGACCTTATAGGTCTTCAGCGCCTCGTCGGCCGATATTTCAAAGCGCGATAGGTAGACCATTAACTCGCGCACACCTATCTGTTTTAGGTACTCCTTTTGAAAGGACAGCGCCTTTTCTTTGGAAATGCCGCGAATGACGGTAAGACTCAAGGGGTCGGCCTCGATGATCTCCATCGCCCTATCGCCGAAACGCTCGATAATCTTGCGTGCAAGTGCAGGGCCGATGCCCTTTATACCGCCACCCGAGAGGTAGCGGAGCATCGCCGCCTGAGTAGTTGGGGCGCAATGCTCCACCTGTTTTACCTTAAACTGAGGGCCAAAGGTCGCGTGATGGTCAAAATTTCCGAAAAGGCGCAGATTTTCGCCCCCACGGACATCGTACATCGTGCCGACTGCAGTTATCAGCTCGTCACCGGTATTCAGTTCAATGACAGCAAAGCCGTTTGCGCCGTTGTAGAAGGTTATCTTCTCAACAGTTCCCGTCAACTCGGTGGGCTTATTCAACCTTTTCCCCTCTCATTCGTTTTGAAAATTCGTGTGCAGTATACATCTCGATTGCGTTGTTCTCGCTCGCAATAATTCGGCAGGCCTGCTTCATCTGATCGGTCATACCGAAATCGACCGCCAATATGCCGCTGTATGTACCTGACGGCGCGCAACGCATAAGCTCTGCGGTCGCTTTAAGCCGAAGGTCAGCGTCATTTCCCTTAAGCATCACAAAAAGGTATCTGCCCGAGGCGCAGTAGGTACTCATTTTAACATACATTCCGTTGAGCACCGACGCCAGACCGATAAGAGAAAGCACTCCAAAAACAATATGTATTACGATTAACAGCATAGTAAATCACCCGCTACTATTTTACGCAGGGCAGGCCGACGGTGTTACTCGTAAAGCAAGCAAACCTTTCGCTCAGTTTCCCAAGCGAAAGGTTAAACTCTTTTTCTTTGTTACTTTAAGACAGAGTGAAGGTGACAAGGTAATCCTTATCAAGCGTTACCACCCAACTCTGCGTAAAGGTATCGGCGAGCTTTACCGTCGCAGGAAGCTGCTTGCCGGATACGGCGTCAAGTCCGCTGACGTCGACCGTCAGGGTGATATCCTTGGCGGTTATCTTGCTGATATCCCTCTTGGCACCCATCACGGTGATCGACTGGACACTCTGCACCTTGGTCTTTAGTCCCGATTTAAGTCCTACAAAGGTCACGTTGCTGACCTTTAAGGTCTTGCTCGAGAAGGAGTCACTCTTAACCGTAACGGTGACAACGCTCTGGTTATTGTCGTAGACACGCACTCCTGCGGGCAGAGAAACCGCCCTTTCAAAAACATTGTTGTCGGCGGTTATAAGTCCGCATTCAATAGGCTCAAGGGTGACCTTGGTCATTGACTCAACGATATCGGGCTTGCCGATAACAGTGACATTACTGTCGCTGAGGGTGTAGTTGAAATCAAGGCCCGACGGCTTTGATCCGAATACTACCTCGACCGGCAAGGTCTTTATCATTGAGACGGCCACGGTGATGTTGGCTTCACGGAAGCCAAGGGTCATATTGGAGGAATCGATCTCCTTGCCCTTCTTGTCAAGCAGGATAATATCGGCGTCAAAGGAAGCGGTCTCGCTGAGTTCCTTATTAACCTTTGCTCTTGCGACAACCGACTCGATCCGCTCAACGTCCTTCTTGGCGCCCGAGACGTTGATCACTTTGGTTGCCGCTTCGGTCATAACGGGAAGTTCTGCAACGAGGCCGTCCGACGCGGTACATCCTTCGGCTTCGGCGACAACGTCGAAGGTCTTGGTAATCACCTCGTCAAAGGACACCTTGACCTTTTTCGGTGATACCGAAACGATCTCGAAATCGGTCAGCAGCTTTGACGGCGTTGCAATAAGCTTGACCTCGTAGGTTCCCGCCTCGGTAACCGAGGAAAGTGACGGGGTAACGACGATATCGGCCGCAGTAATCGACGAGATGACCACCGTCTGTCCCGAAATAGTGACCGACACAGAATCAATGTCGGCGTCGACCACACTCAGACCGAGACTGTCCACCGCTGTGTTAGAGGTATCGAAATTGATGGGGACGTTCTTGATGGTAGTGGTGGAAACGGGATTATATGTCATTGTGAAGGCGAACCAGATAACAAAGGCGAGCACCAAAGAGAATATCATCAGCGCCTTGTTATTGTTCATAATGTAGGAAGGTATCTTAGTCAGCTTTTTCATCGGACTTCTTACCTCCCTTTTTTATTTTCTCCCGAATGGACGACAGACGCGAGCCCGACTTTTCGGTCTTGGGCATAAAGACGTTGGCAAGCCTGTCGCGCAATTGCTCGGGGGTGTAACGGCGATGCATACCGCCCTTTTCGGCCACCGAGATGATGCCTGTTTCCTCCGAAACGACCACCACCAGCGCATCCGAGTTCTCGCTCATACCGAGGGCGGCGCGATGACGGGTGCCGAGGTCCTTGCTGAGTAGGGTGTTCTGCGACAGAGGCAGAATGCAACCTGCGGCATAGAGCCGTCCCGAACGGATAATGACCGCTCCGTCGTGCAACGGAGTCTTGGGATAAAAGACGTTACAGATAAGGGCACTCTGCGCCTCGGAGTCGATGACGGTACCCGATTTCACAATATCCTCAAGCATCGTGTCACGCTCAAAGACGATGAGGGCGCCGGTATGGGTGCGTGAAAGCTCGGCACAGGCGGTGCAGACGTTGTCTATACAGCACTCGATAACGGTATCGATATTGCCGTCCTTCTTTGCGAAGAAAAAGTTGGTCCTGCTGACCAGTTCAAGAGCGTTGCGAAGCTCGGGTTGGAAAATGATAACAAGGACGATAATTCCTGAATTGGCTACCGTTCTCAAAATCTCGGAGAGGACGGTCATATCGAGCATTTCCGAAACGAACCATATAAGCAACAGAACGATAATTCCGCCCAAAAGCTGTTTTGCACGAGTCTGTCGCACAAAGCGGACCAGACTGTAAATTATAAAGGCAACAGCAAGGATGTCCAACAGGTCGATAACGCGAAACTCCTTCATAACCAGTATGAACTGGTTGAAGGCGGACCCTATGTAGCTAAAAAAATCGGACATCAAATCAACTCCCTCGCAACGAAATCATAAGTATATATACATTTTACCATAAAAATAAATATATTCAATAGCCCTATTTATAAAATTTTTTGTTATTTTTTATATAAATGAGCCAATTTTTATGATTGTAACGGTTGACAAAAGGTTGTATAATATCAGTTGAGGTGTTCAAATTGGAAATTCTGACCCAAAAGGAATATTCTTTTACACTTAACGACTCTGCCTGCTCGGTCACCGCGATTATTGTCGCAGGAGGCTCGGCATCGCGTATGAAGGGCATCGACAAGCTGTTTGCCGACCTTGCAGGTAAGCCCGTGCTTGCCCACACCCTGCTTGCATATCAGGGCTGTAAGTCGATAGGCAGGATAGTTGTTGCCGCCAGACCTGACGTTGTGGCCGATGTGCAAAAGCTTTGCGAGCAATACGGTATCAGCAAGCTATCCGCTATTGTCGAGGGTGGTGCGACCCGTTCGGAGTCGGTAAAAAATGCAGTTGATGCAGTCGATGATGACTGCGGCTATATCGCCATTGCCGACGGGGCAAGGCCGCTTACGTCTGAGCAGGATATCGTGGCTACCGTTGAGGCCGCTGTGCGATTCGGTGCCGCCGCCTGCGCCGTCAGAGTCACCGACACCATCAAGGTCACCGACACCGATAATTTTATCCAATCGACACCCGACCGCTCTGCTCTTTGGGCGGCACAGACTCCGCAGATTTTCAAGACCGATAGATACAGACAGGCTCTTGCGGCCCATTACGGTGAATTCACCGATGATTGCGCTATGATGGAGGCCGACGGGGTCAGGGTCAAGCTGGTCGAGGGCTCCTACACCAACATCAAAATTACTACGCCGACCGATCTTATCATCGCACAGGCGTTTATAACGGAGGGAATATTATGATCCGCATTGGTCACGGCTATGACGTTCACCGCTTCAAAGAGGGGCGCGACCTCTATATCGGCGGTGTAAAGATCGATTACTCGCTCGGACTTGACGGCCACTCGGATGCCGACGTGCTGCTTCACGCAATTTGCGACGCCCTGCTCGGTGCGGCCGCCTTGGGCGACATCGGCAGGCACTTCCCCGACACCGACCCTCAGTACAAAGGCATCGACAGCAAATTACTGCTGAAAGCCACCTGCGACCTGCTGAAAAAAGAGGGCTACCGCTTGGTCAACCTCGATGCAACGGTGGTCGCGCAGGCACCTCGCCTATCGGGGCATATCGAAGATATGCGAAAATGCGTCGCCGACATTCTCGGATGTGATATAGCTCAGGTCAACATCAAGGCTACCACAGAGGAAAAGCTCGGCTTTACTGGCAGGCTCGAGGGAATATCCGCCCACTGCGTTTGCCTTATCGAAAACTGAATAGTTCTGTCACCCAATCGCTCCTGTGCATAAAATGTATTGATGCACACGGGCGATTTTTTTATAGGAGGCGCGACTCATGGGCACACACTTGATCTTGGTCAGCTCAATAACCTATGCGATCAAAGGTCGCGACCTGTTACGCAGCCACGGCTTCAAGGCGTATATCGAGAAAACGCCGAGCAAGCTTGACTCGCACGGGTGCGGATACAGCATTGTTGTATACACCGAGCCTGCAGATGTGTTGAGTATCCTAAAAGGTGCAAATATCAAGATACTGGGCACAGCCGTTCGGGAACAACTTTGAAGGAGCCAAGAGCCATGATTTATTTTGACAACGCGGCTACCACTTTTCCGAAGCCCAAACAGGTCATCAACGCGGTTAATTCCGCGTTGACAACATACTCCGCCAACCCCGGAAGAAGCGGACACAAAATGTCCCAAAAGGCAGGTGTCGCCGTTTACAACGCCCGAAAAAAGCTTGCTGATTTCTTCAACACTCCCAACGAGGAGAGGGTCATTTTCACCCCCAACTGCACCGCATCGATCAACCTTGCACTCAAGGGTATGCTCAAAGAGGGTGACCGAGTCCTCGTATCCTCGCTCGAGCACAACGCAGTTATGCGTCCCTTAAATAAGCTCAAGGAAAAAGGGGTAATAACCGATATTTTCGAGGTGGTCATAGGCGACCCTGATGCTACCTTCCGCTCATTTGTCAACTGCCTTACCCCATACACACGAATGGTGGTCTGCTCCCACGCATCAAACGTCATCGGAAACATTCTGCCCATCGACCGTATCGGCGCTGTCTGCCGCGAGGAAGGCATATTTTTCACCGTCGATGCAGCACAGTCGGCAGGTGTATTACCCATCGACCTTGAGAAAACGCCGATAGATTTCCTCTGCCTTGCTACCCACAAGGGACTCTACGCCCCAATGGGCACGGGTGCGCTTATAATCGGCAACGATATGCCCGACACCATCATCGAGGGTGGTACGGGCACCGATTCGGTCAACCCCGTTCAGCCCGAGCTTCCGCCCGAGCGATATGAAAGCGGCACCGTAAATCTGCCCGGTATTGCCGGTATCACGGCAGGGGTCGATTTTGTCAACTCCAAGGGCATCGCGACCATTCACAAGCACGAGGCCGATCTTATCAGGCGGATATACAAGGGCCTCAACAGCATAAGCTCGGTGCGCCTTTACACCGATGTGCCTGATGAGAATTTTGCGCCTGTGCTCTCCTTTAACATCGGCAGCAACAGCAGCGTTGAGGTGGCCCAAAAGCTCGACGAGTTCGGCATTGCGGTGCGCGCAGGGCTTCATTGTGCCCCCAACGCTCACAAGCGGCTGGGCACCATAAGTCAGGGAACGGTAAGGGTCTGCCCCTCTGCTTTTTCCACCGCAAATGAGGCGGATCAACTGCTTAACGCGGTAGAAAGCATCGCAAAACGCCTGAAATCTACTGTTTTCTGAGAAATTTATCATTTTTTCTCTTGCAAATTTAATATTTTGTGTTAAAATATTTGCGATAGTGATAATGCGTTGATGAAGAAAAGTAATCCCGCTTTCCTTTCGCAGAGAGGGTGCGACTTGGCTGTGATCGCCCCGTCAGGATGTCGGATGAAGTTCCCTTCGGAGCAGTGCTGCTGAAAAATTCAGTAGGCGGCAACGGTCGGACACCGTTACAGGTCCAAGGAGTGTTTGCTCTTTTGAAGCAGAAATCAGGGTGGTACCGCGGATTTATTCGTCCCTTGTAGGAAACTACGAGGGGCGTTTTTATTTTGTCAACATCATTCTATGAGGTGATTATATGAAGGAACAACTGAAAAGCATTGCTGAAGCGGCCTATGGCGCGCTTGAGGCGGTCAAGGACATTCAGGAGCTTGACGCGCTGAGGGTCAAGTACCTCGGCAAGAAGGGCGAGCTGACTGCTATTCTTAAGCAGATGGGCAGCCTGTCGGCCGAAGAGCGTCCCGTTATCGGCCAGCTTGCCAATGAGATCAGAGGCAAGATCGAGGAAGCTATCTCGGTAAAGACTGCCGAGCTCAAGAGTGCCGCCGTTGAGCAGAAGCTGGCAAGCGAGAAGATCGACGTTACTATGCCGGGCGAACGCTCCGAGATGGGCAAAAAGCATCCGCTTGATGCCGTTCTTGACGAGATCAAGGAGATATTCTTGGGAATGGGCTTTGACATCGCCGAGGGTCCCGAGGTCGAGCGCGATTACTACAATTTTGAGGCGCTCAACATCCCGAAGGATCATCCTGCACGCGACACTCAGGATACCTTCTACATTAACGAAAACATACTTCTGCGCACTCAGACCTCGCCCGTACAGGTTCGCGTAATGGAAAAGCAGAAGCCTCCTATCCGCATCATTTCTCCCGGCCGTGTTTACCGCTCTGATGCGGTCGACGCTACCCACTCCCCTGTTTTCCACCAGATCGAAGGTCTGGTCGTTGACAAGGGTGTAACTATGGGCGACCTCAAGGGCACCCTTGCCGACTTTGCAAAGCGTCTTTACGGTCCCGATGCAAAGGTGCGCTTCCGTCCCCACCACTTCCCCTTTACCGAGCCGTCGGCCGAGATGGACACTATGTGCTTCAACTGCGGCGGCAAGGGCTGCCGTCTGTGCAAGGGTGAGGGTTGGATCGAGATTCTCGGTTGCGGTATGGTGCATCCAAAGGTGCTCGAAAACTGCAACATCGACCCCGAGGAGTACAGCGGTTTTGCCTTCGGTATGGGTCTTGAGCGACTCGTTATGCGCCGCTTCAACATCGATGATCTGCGTTTGTTCTTTGAGAATGACCAGAGATTCCTCAATCAGTTTTAGGAGGTAATTTAAGATGGATCTTTCTATTCGTTGGCTCAAAGAATTTGTTGACATAGATTATCAGCCTAAAGAATATGCCGAAAGGCTTACTATGACCGGCTCCAAGGTTGAGGGTTTCACCAAAGAGGGCGAAGAGATCTCCAAGGTGGTCATCGGTAAGGTCAACAGCATTGAAAAGCATCCCGACGCAGACAAGCTGGTTGTTTGCCAGATCGACGTCGGATATGACGTGTTGCAGATCGTTACAGGTGCTAAGAACCTGACGGTCGGCGACATCGTTCCGGTTGCGACCGACGGCGCAACCCTGCCCAACGGTGTCAAGATAAAGAAGGGCAAGCTGCGCGGTGTCGAAAGCAACGGTATGCTCTGCTCGATCGCTGAGTTGGGCGTCACCCTCGGCGACTTCCCCTATGCCGTTGAGGACGGAATCCTCGTAATTCAGGAGGAGTGTCAGCTCGGTCAGGACGCTAAGGAAGCGCTTGGTATCAACGACGATATAGTTGAGTTTGAGATAACCTCCAACCGCCCCGACTGCCTGTCGGTCATCGGACTTGCGCGCGAGACGGCCAACACCTTCTCCCTGCCGATGAAGGAGCACGCACCCGTTGTTACCGAGGATGGCTCAGACATCAACGATTACCTGAAGGTGTCGGTTGATGCGCCCGACCTTTGTACTCGCTATATGGCCCGCATTGTCAAGGACATCGACGTTAAGCCCTCGCCCCGTTGGATGCGCGAGCGTCTGCGTGCAAGCGGCGTTCGTCCCATCAACAACATCGTCGACATCACCAACTACGTAATGCTTGAGTACGGCCACCCGATGCACGCCTTTGACTACAAGCACGTCAACGACGGCACCATGGTTATCCGCGGTGCAAACGAGGGCGAATCGATTATGACCCTCGACGGCACTTCGCGCGAGCTTAATCCCAAGATGC
>JAZTZA010000136.1:0-3002 GCA_045637185.1 Acutalibacteraceae bacterium | reverse complement strand
AGGGGGCGCGTACATCTGCTCCTTTGTGCGAGCGTGAACGGTGATAGCGGCGGCTCCTGCCTCTTCGCACCGCTTGGCAAGCTCGACCGCGTTAATGTGCTCTTTATCCCAGCCTGAGCGCATGTTTACCGTGACGGGCAGGTCGACCCCGTCGACGGTCGCGCGGACTACCTTGGCCGCGTGAATTGGGTCCTTCATCAATAACGCGCCTCCGCCCGAAGCGGCAACCTTGGGGGCAGGGCACCCCATATTGATGTCGAGAAAGTCGGGCCCGTACTCAGCGGCGGCGCGTGCGGCAGCTGCAACTGTATCAGGGTCAGAGCCGAACAGCTGGGTAGCAACGGGGCGCTCAAGCTCGCTGATGCCGAGCAACTCGTGGGACTTGCGGTCGCCTAATGAAACCGCCTTCGCACTTACAAGCTCGCTGACGGTATAGGCCGCTCCGTAGCCGCGGCAAAGCTCGCGAAAGGTGCGGTCCGCAACCCCCGCCATAGGCGCCAAGGCACAAAAGCCGTCGGTGTTAAAATTCCCGATCTTCATTCTCAAAACCAACCTAATCCTAATGTTTTTAACATTATACCACAACTTGCAAACTTTTTCAAAAAAATTATACGAATTCGGGACAAGTTATGTTATACTATATTTGGTAGAATATGTGTTATGGCACAAAACTATAAAAACAGGGACAGGTGAGCCGAATGAAGCTTCTTTTGATTGACGGAAACAGCATCATCAATCGCGCGTTTTACGGCATCAAGCTGCTGACTACAAAGGACGGACAGTTCACCAACGGAATAGTTGGATTTCTGAATATTTTTCTTCGGCTTAAGGATATGACCGAGCCGGACGCGGTTGCGGTCGCATTTGACCTGCACGCGCCGACCTTCCGTCATCAGATGTATGACGGCTATAAGGCAGGCCGCAAGGGCATGCCGCCCGAGCTTGCCGAGCAGATGCCTAAAATCAAGGAGATACTGCACCTGATGGGTCTTGCTACCGTCGAGCTTGCGGGTTATGAGGCGGACGACATACTCGGCACCCTTTCCTTCGCCGCAAAGCAAAAGGGGGACACCTGCTATATTGCCACGGGTGATCGCGACTCCCTTCAGCTTGTCGGTGACGGGGTCGAGGTGTTGCTCACCGCGACCAAGATGGGCCACCCTGAGATAATTCGATATGATTCGGCCGCAGTTGCCGAGAAATATAACGGACTGACCCCTGCCGACCTTATTGATGTAAAGGCGCTTATGGGCGACTCCTCCGATAATATCCCCGGTGTCGCAGGAGTCGGCGAGAAGACGGCTGTTGCACTGATATCTCAGTTTAGCTCCCTCGACGGAGTCTACGCTTCCATCGACGACCCCTTTATCAAGCAGGGCGTGCGCGCCAAGCTGACCGCCGATAAGGACAACGCCTACCTTTCGCGTACACTTGGCACCATTTGCACAACGGTGCCCATCGATACCGAAATAAATTCCTATCGCCCCCAACCGATGAAGGAGGCGGAGCTCTCCTCCTGCTTGGCAAGGCTTGAAATGTTCAAGCTCATTGAGCGGCTCGGCCTCAATGCCGCACCCGTTCAACTGAGTTTCGACGATGCTGCCGAGCAGATAAGCTATGAAAAGGCCGATGCGGCCGCTATGTCTGGTAAGGTCGACCTCGTGCTGACCGATTTCGGCGCTGTCGTCCTATCTGACGGCAAGATCGCATCGCTTTCACATGACGAAATAGTGCAGTTTGTGACCGGCAGGACTTTGCGAGTCAATGACGCAAAGGCGCTATACCATATTGCCCCCGATGCGAATATCAGCTTCGACACATCGCTCGCCGCATACCTGCTCAACCCATCTGCAAGCGGATATGACGCTCCCCGTCTTATCAGCGAGTACGGCATCGGCGCCGTTGCGGTCGACGACCAAGACCTTGCGCCCTATGCTTCTTTCTCGCTCCTTTGTGATGCCCTTGAGGATAAAATTGCCGAGCTTGGACAGGGTAAATTGCTAAGGGAAATCGAACTTCCCCTTGCCCGCGTGCTTGCCGATATGGAAAACCTCGGCTTCTTGGTCGACACCGACGGCATTGAAAAATTCGGCCAAGAACTTGACGAGCGCATCTCTCTTATCGTTAAAGAAATATACGAGCTTGTCGGCTATGAGTTCAACTTGAACTCGCCCAAACAGCTTGGCGAGGCCCTCTTTGTAAAACTCGGCTTGCCTGCGGGTAAAAAGACCAAGAGCGGCTATTCGACCAACGCTGAGGTGCTCGAGGGCTTGCGCGACAGGCATCCTGCGGTCAGCCTGCTCTTAGAGTACAGGCACCTTGCAAAACTGAAATCCACCTACTGTGACGGACTCGTTAAAGAGGTTGCTCAGGACGGCAGGATACACACCAACTTTAACCAGACCGAAACGAGAACGGGCCGCATCAGTTCCACCGAACCCAACCTGCAGAACATTCCCGTCCGCACCGAGCTTGGCAGTCAGATGCGCCGCTTCTTCGTTGCTCCCGAGGGCAGAGTGCTGTGTGACGCAGACTATTCGCAGATCGAACTGAGAGTGCTGGCGCATATGTCGGACGACCCTGCGATGATAGAGGCCTTCCACAGCGGCGCCGATATTCATACCGCAACGGCGTCGCAGGTCTTCGGTGTGCCCGTTGAAGAGGTGACCTCTGTTATGAGATCGGGTGCAAAGGCGGTCAACTTCGGCATCGTCTACGGAATCGGTCCCTTCTCGCTTGCCAAGGACATCGGAGTGTCCTTCGGTGAAGCCAAGCAATATATCGAGAATTATCTTGCGCGTTACAGCGGTGTCAAGGAATATATGTCGCGCGTGGTCTCGCAGGCTCAGGAAAAGGGCTATGTCGAGACCGCTCTCGGCCGTCGCCGTTATCTGCCTGAGCTCAACTCTTCAAATCATCAGCTTCGCGCTTTCGGTGAGCGGGTAGCGCGCAACGCACCCATTCAGGGTACCGCCGCCGACATAATCAAAATTGCGATGGTA
>JAZTZA010000135.1:0-2977 GCA_045637185.1 Acutalibacteraceae bacterium | reverse complement strand
AGGAAGCTCCTCTTCGCTCCGGCGGTATACGATGTAGACCTTCTCGGCACCAAGGCGCATAGCGCAACGCGCCGCGTCCATTGCAACGTTACCTCCGCCGACGACGGCAACCTTCTTTGCCTGTTGAACGGGGGTGTCGGCACCCTCGCGGTAGGCCTTCATCAGATTGATGCGGGTGAGGAATTCGTTGGCCGAATAAACGCCCTTGAGGTTCTCGCCGTCGATGCCCATAAACTTGGGCAGGCCGGCGCCCGATGCGATAAATACCGACTCAAAGCCGTCCTCGAAGAGCTCGTCGACCGAATAGGTCTTGCCGATGACGACGTTGGTCTCAATGGTGACACCGAGAGCCTTGAGGGTGTCGATTTCCTTTTGAACGATCGACTTGGGCAGACGGAATTCGGGAATTCCGTAGCTGAGAACACCGCCCGCAACGTGAAGAGCCTCGTAGACGGTGACGGCGTAGCCCTTGCGCGCAAGGTCGCCTGCACAGGCAAGACCCGCAGGGCCCGAGCCGACGACGGCAACACGGTGGCCGTTGGGTGCGGCAGGGGTGGGCAGCTCGGTGCAGTGCTCGTTGTGCCAGTCGGCAACGAAGCGCTCAAGTCGGCCGATGCCGACCGGCTCGCCCTTAACGGCGCGCACGCACTTGCTCTCGCACTGAGTCTCCTGCGGACAAACGCGGCCGCAAACGGCAGGCAGAGAAGACGAACGGGCGATCACCTGATAGGCGGCCTCGAAGTCGCCCTTGCGGATCTGTTCGATAAATTCGGGGATATGTATGTTGACGGGACAGCCCGAAACGCAGGGCATAGTCTTGCAGTTAAGACAACGCTCGGCCTCGTCGGCCGCCTGCTCAGCGGTGTATCCGGTGGTTACCTCGAAAAAGTCGCGGTTACGCTCGTGAGGGTCGCGGGTGGGCATTTCGTTCTTTTTGGGATTCATATTAGGCATTTTGTTCGACCCCCTTGAAGAGATTGCAGGTGTCCTCATGCGCCTTTCGCTCGAAGGTCCTGTACATCGAGGAGCGTGCGATGGCCTCGTCAAAATCGATGAGATGGCCGTCAAAATCGGGGCCGTCAACGCAGGCAAACTTGGTCTCGCCGCCGACCTTCAAACGACAGCCGCCGCACATACCCGTTCCGTCGATCATAATGGGGTTCATACTCGCAACGGTGGAAATGCCGTACTCCTTGGTCAGCGCGCAGACGAATTTCATCATGATCAGGGGACCGATGGTGATGACCTGATCGTATTTTTCACCCGAGTCGATAAGGGCGCGCAAAGCGTCGGTAACAAGGCCCTTTTGGCCGTGGCTTCCGTCGTCGGTCATCATACAAAGCTTGTCGCTGACGGCGGCAAAATCATCCTCAAGAATGACGAGATCTTTGTTGCGAAATCCGACGATGGAGTGAACCTCGCAACCGAGCTGATGCAGCTTCTTTGCGATGGGGTAGGCGATGGCGCAACCGACACCGCCTCCGACAACGGCAACCTTTTTAAGTCCGTCGGTATGGGTGGCAACGCCGAGGGGGCCGACGAAGTCGCAGATGAAGTCGCCCTCCGACTTGTGATTGAGCTTTTCGGTGGTGGCGCCGACGATCTGGAAGATGACGGTGACCGTTCCTGCATCGCGGTCAAAATCGGCGACCGTCAGCGGAATTCGCTCACCATCCTCGTCAACGCGAAGAATAATAAACTGTCCCGGTTCCGCCTTGCGAGCAACGGCAGGAGCCTCCACAACAAGACGTGTAACTGTGGGGTTGAGGGACTCTTTTTTAACAATGCGGTACATTGAAATGCAAACCTTCTTTCAATCAGAAACAAAGAGATGGGTATATGATAGCATAATATAAGGCATATTTCAAACAAAAAATGAAAAAATATTAAAATAATACTTGCATTTTTTCAAAAGGTGTTGTATAATACCGCTTGTTACGAAAAGGACACTTAGCTCAGCTGGTAGAGCATCCGCTTGACGTGCGGAAGGTCAGGGGTTCGAGCCCCTTAGTGTCCACCAGAAAAGAAACGCCTTTTGTCTATGACAAAGGGCGTTTCTTTTCAACTAAATCCGTCCTTGCGGACGGGATAAATCCCACTATCGTGAGATGAAATCACTTCGTGATGAAATCCGACTTCGTCGGGAGAAGGACGGATTTAATTTCATCTGCGAAGCAGATTTCATCCGAACAGAGTGAGGATTTCACCGCGCCTTGCGCGATTTCATTGAAAAGACAAGAAATCTGTAGTATAATCAGTTCGATAAATATGAATTTGAAGGAGGTTGTTAAATGAATAAAATTGTAAAAAAGTTAATTTTATTAGTAATGATTGTGGGCTGTTGTGCAACGCTTTTGCTAACGTGGCATAATGTTAGTGGCGTGCAAACGCTGAACGGAACATCCATTTTAACAGGAAATCTCTTGCTAACATTGATAATCTTTGGTCTGTATGGTATCAGCGTCTTGTTCTATGAGAAAGCACCCAAAGTGTTTTTTAGTGCAGGTCTGTCAAGTTTGAGTATGTTGTTTGCAATAATGCTTTCAAAATTTGAAGTTTGGGGCAGATTTGAAAATAGTTGCATTGGATCTTATGTTGGACTGATAGCAGTTATATCGACAATCGTCGTGTTTGTTCTGTTAAATGTCAAAGGCAGCGAAAAGGACAAGTAGATTCTTGTTTGTTGCAATTGCTCCCGCTTACTCTGCTTTTAGTCAGCCTCTCACACTCAAAAGCATCTGCTCCGGCAGGTGCTTTTTTATTCGATGTTTCCGCTACCAAAAAAGGTTACAAAACTGTAAACGAAAAGGCCTGTAAAATGGCAATTTATTACAGTTTTGTAACTTGACGGGTGATACGGCGTAAAATTATAATAAATATAGAAAGCCAATCGAAAGGGGCGGTCAAATATAAAACGAAAAATTTTATCGTGCTTAGCGGCGGTGATGCTTTTGCTTTCTGTTACCGGATGTCGCCA
>JAZTZA010000134.1:0-3708 GCA_045637185.1 Acutalibacteraceae bacterium | reverse complement strand
GTGGTGTGCTTCGCACGGATATAGAAAATAGATTCTACAATCGTTTACCTACCCTTCCAAGTGCGAGGGGAAAGGAGGATCAGCATCGGGAAAACTTCCAGACGGCCGATAAGCATATCGAGGGACAAAACGATCTTCGACAGCACCGAGAATGAAGCGAAGTTGCCCGTCGGGCCGACGACGTCAAGACCGGGACCGATATTGTTAAGGGTGGCGGCAACGGCGGTGAAGTTGGTGGTAAAGCTCTTGCCGTCAAGGCTGACCACCAGCACCGACACCGCAAAGAGCATCAGATAGCAGAGCAGGAACTTAACGGTGCGGTTTACGACCTCCTCGCTGACCACCTTGCCGTTAAGGCGGACACCCTTGACACTGCGTGGGTGTATCAGCGTGTGCAGGTCGTGCAGCACCGCCTTGAAGGCGATAATAATACGCGAGATCTTCATTCCGCCGGCGGTGCTTCCTGCGCAGGAGCCGAAGAACATCAGCAGCACCATCAATGCTTTTGAAAACTCGGGCCACAGGTTAAAGTCGGTGGTGGCAAAGCCTGTGGTGGAGATGATGGTACCGACTTGGAAGAAGGAATGGCGCAGGGTCTCGCCGAAGCTGTCAAACACGCCGTGAAGCATCAGGTCACCGGTAATAACACCTACCGAGAAGAGCACGATGCCGACAAAAACACGCAGTTCTTCGTTCTTCAGCGACTGAATCGGCTTGCCGATGATGGCGAGGTAGTAGAGGCTGAAGTTGATGCCGAAGACGTACATAAATATGCCGATTACCACCTGCGAGTAGGCGCTGTAATGTCCGATACTGTCGTTGAAGATGGAAAATCCGCCCGTACCTGCCGTTGCAAGCGAGTTGACGACGGCATCAAAGATGGGCATATCAAAGGCGAGCAGGACTATCTGCAAAAGGGTTATGCCGACATAGATGAAATAAAGGCGCTTGGCGGTGGTGGAGAGCTTGGGTGTCATTTTCTCGACGGTGGGGCCCGTGCTTTCCGCACGCAGAATGTGGACCGAGCTTCCGCCTGTGAGTGGGGTCAGGGCAAGCATAAAGACGAGGATGCCCATACCGCCGATCCAGTTGGTGAAGCATCGCCAGAACTTGAGACTGTATGAAAGGCTCTCGACGTCGCTGAGAATGCTCGCACCCGTTGTAGTGAAGCCCGAGACGGTTTCGAAGAAGGCATCGACGAAGCTCGGGATGGCACCGCTGATGATAAAGGGTAGACAGCCTATCAGGCTGAACAGCACCCATGACAGCGCCACGATGACAAAGCCCTCGCGCGCGAACATTGCCTTCTGCTTAACTGGAATTCGCGAGAGGGGGAGACCTGCGGCGATGCTGATAATGAGGGGCTGCAGGAAGCAGAACACATCATTTTCGCGGTAGATGAGCGCGATGCCGCAGGGAAGTAGCAGCAGAGCCGCTTCGATCAGGAGGATGAGTCCCGTTACGCGAAAAACCAAACGGTAGTTCATATTACTTCCTCCGATTATTCAAACAGGTCGTTGATGCTAACGATACCGGGGAGCATACTGACGGCGATGACGTTGTCGCCCGCCTCGATGACGTCCTTACCGCCGGGGGCAAAGGTCTTGTTCTTGCGGGTGATGCTGGCCAAAAGCACGTTCTTCTTGAAGGGCAGGCTCTCGATGGGCTTGTTAAGGAAGGGGCAGTCGGGCAGTATCCTGAACTCAAGTGCCTCGGCCGCACCGTCCATAATGTGATGCAGGGTAAGGATCTCGTTGTCTCCTGCGTTTTTCATAGCGCGGACATAGCGGATGATGTTGTCGGCGGTCAGGTTTTTCGGGTTGATAAGGCTGCCGACCTTCATATGCATAAAGATGTCCTCAAAGTCGCTGTGCTTGACCTTGGTGACCACCTTGATGTGCGGATATTTCTCCGAGACGTACTGAGAGAGCAGAGCGTTCTGCTCGTCGATACCCGTAAGGTTGACGACGGCGTCGGCATCGGCAAGTCCCTCCTCGTTGAGCAGGGAGGTGTCGGTGGCATCGCCGTTGATGATGGTGGCCTTGGGCAAAAGCTCGTCGAGTTCAATGCAACGCTCGCGGTCGACCTCGATTATCTTGACGGCAACCCCCGTCTGAATGATGATTTTGGACAGGTAGTAGGTCAGTCGTCCGCCGCCGTTGATGATGACGCTCTTAACACGCTCGGTGCTTTCGCCGATGCGCTTAAAGAAAGCGGTGGAGTCCTGATAACTTGCGACAAAGGTGATGATGTCGCCCGATTTGAGAGTAAAGTTACCCGAGGGGATGCAGACCTCGTCACCGCGGCGCACACCGCAGATAAGAACGCGGCATTTGAGTTTGGCGGTCAGGTCCTTGAGCATAAGCCCGTCGAGGATACTGTCGGGACGGATGGCACAGGAGAAAAGCTCGGCTCTGCCCTTTGCAAAGGTCTCGATCTTGGTGGCGGCAGGGCAACGGAGTATGCGCGAGATCTCGCGAGCCGCCGTCATTTCGGGGTTGATGAACATACTCAGGCCCATATCCTCTTTGATAAGGGCGATGTCGCTGACGTATATGGGGTTGCGGACGCGGGCGATGGTGTTGCCGACGCCGAGCTTCTTGCCGATGAGGCAGATGAGCAGATTTTTCTCATCCGACTCGGTCATAGCGATGAGCAGGTCGGCATCCTCGGCTCCGGCATCGACCAGCACCTGATGGGAGGCGGCGTCCCCCGTTACGCAGAAGACGTCGAGGTCGTTTCCGACCGTTGTCGTAACAAGCGGGTCGGTATCGATGACGACGATATCGTGCTTTTCGCTAAGGAGCTGTTCGGCGATGGAGCGGCCAACCTTTCCGCAACCAACAATAATAATTTTCATATCATCCATCCTTTTTCGCAGTAAGAATGTCATTTACCTATTATTATAATCCTTTTTTTGTGAAATGACAACCATATCTTTTTTTGAGTGCGGATCACCTTTCACCATTCGGCCAAGATTTCATAGAATGAGAACGGAAGTATTGAAAGAAACAGGGGATATGCTATGCCGACCCAAACTATGTGGGAGCTTTCGCACGGGCAGTCCGCGACGGTGATTGCGGTGACTGCGAGCGGAGCGATGCGCCGACGGTTGCAGGATATCGGGCTGGTTCCGGGCGCTCGGGTAGAATGTATCAACCGAGGAATGTTCGGCGAGCCAACGGCATTTTGCATACGTGGTGCGGTGGTTGCTTTGCGCCGTAATGATGCCGCAAGCGTGATCGTGGAATCGGTGCGATAAAGGGGCGTCGGTGTCTGAGGATGCCGATGCCCTTTCAGATAAGGAGAGATGAGGATGGGACTTACGGGTCAGTCGACGGGCAGAAGGGCCGCCCGAGAGGATTGGTCGCCTGCGGGTGACGGAGTGGTGATTGCCTTGGCGGGCAACCCCAACGTTGGCAAAAGCACCGTCTTTAACAGCCTGACGGGGCTCAAACAGCATACGGGCAACTGGACGGGCAAAACGGTTGCAAACGCCTTTGGCAGATGCCGATTTGACCCGAAGATAACGGTCGCAGACCTGCCGGGTACATATTCGCTGGCCGCTCACTCCGAAGAGGAAAGGGTGGCAAGGGATTTTCTCTGCTTTGAAAAGAGCGACGCGGTGATAGTGGTCTGCGACGCGACCTGCTTGGAGCGAAATCTAAATCTGGTACTGCAGACCCTTGAGATCACCCGAAGCGGCGC
>JAZTZA010000133.1:0-3910 GCA_045637185.1 Acutalibacteraceae bacterium | reverse complement strand
TGACAGAGCAATCAAAATCGGTGCCTGCAACATATTCCATGGATGTGTACACAATATGCTGTATGAAAAGAGCGAAGATATTTTACGAGGATTGTATAAATCTGCTTCTTTTATTGTACAGGCAATTGCTTTTAAGCAGACGGGACAATATGTCGGTCACCAAAAGGATTTGATACGGCTTGTTGACCCTGAGGAACGTGTGATAGTTGACACCTTTTTGAGATTGAAGAACGGCTCTGCTGTTGAGTTTAAGGAAATGTCAGAATTACTGTTCGCTTGGTCTAAGGGCTGGATTGAAAAGTAAAAAAGGCTAAACAAAAACGGCTTGGGAGTGTGAACTTCCAAGCCGTTTAGTATTATTCTCTTTATTCCCACTCGATTGTGCCGATGGGCTTCGGAGTGAGGTCGAGGAGGACGCGGTTGATTCCGTCGACCTCGTGGGTGATGCGGTCGGTTATGCGGTGAAGGATCTCATAGGGGATCTCCTCGATGGTGGCCGACATAGCATCCGTGGTGTTGAGCGCGCGGATGATTGCAGGGGAGCCCTCGTAACGCTTATCGTCCTTTACGCCGACGCTCTTGACGTCGGGCACCGCGATGAAGTACTGCCACACCTTCTTGGCAAGGCCGCACTTGTCAAACTCCTCGCGGAGAATGGCGTCAGCCTCACGCAGAGCGTGCAGGCGGTCGCGTGTGATGGCTCCAAGGCAACGCACTCCAAGGCCGGGGCCGGGGAAGGGCTGACGGTTGACCATCTCATCGGGCAGACCGAGTGCCGAGCCGACTACGCGCACCTCATCCTTGTAAAGCAGCTTGACCGGCTCAACCAGTTCCATCTGCATATCCTCAGGCAGTCCGCCGACGTTGTGATGCGCCTTTACGCCGTCGCTCTCGAGAATGTCGGGGTAAATGGTACCTTGCGCGAGGAAGGAGATGCCCTCAAGCTTGCCAGCCTCCTCGTCGAACACCTTGATAAATTCGCCGCCGATTATCTTACGCTTGGTTTCGGGGGCCCAAACACCTTCCAACAGATTCAGGAAGCGGTCGGTAGCGTCAACGTAGACAAGGTTAGCATCCAGACCGTTCTTGAAGACCTCGATAACCTGCTCACTCTCGCCCTTGCGCATAAGGCCGTGGTTGACGTGAACGCAGACCAACTGCTTGCCTATGGCCTTGATAAGCAGAGCGGCAACCACCGAGCTGTCGACACCGCCTGAAAGGGCAAGCAGCACCTTGCCGTCTCCTACCTGCTCGCGAATAGCGGCAACCTGCTCGTCGATGAAGCGGTCAGCGAGCTCTTTAGTTGTGATGCGTTCCATATTTTCGGGACGTCTGCACAAATCCATTTATAATTCCCCCATATAATATTAAAATGATAATAAAGTATAGCACAGTTTGATCTTACTTTCAATGGCTACATACAGGTTTTTTTGAATTTTTTGGCAAAAAACAGGGTGGCAGAATTAGTCTGCCACCCTGAAGTGTTTTTATAAGCCCATTCTCTCGAGGAGCATCTTGGAGCAGTCGAGCTGGTTTGGAATGTTGCCGTTCTCGTCGCGAACACGCCAGATGTCAGGAGTGATCTCGTCGGCGACGTACATTTTGCCGTTCTCGTCGTAACCGACCTCGATCTTGAAGTCGATGAGTGTGAGACCGAGCGGAGCAAGCTCCTTCTTGAGTACCTCGCCAACGCGGGCAAGGATGTCGAGAGCCTCGTCATACTGACCCTCTTTGAGAAGGCCCTTCATAATGCAAAGACGCTCGCTGATGAGGGGATCGCCCTGAATGTCGTCCTTGAGGGTAACCTCGGCGTATGCGGGATCGAAAACGATACCCTCGTCCAAGGTAAAGCGGCGGCACATACTGCCTGCGGTGAAGTAACGGAGAACGAACTCAAGCTTCGGAACGGTCAGGTTACGAACCTGCATCAGACCCTTGTCGATGTCGGCGTTGATATAGTGGGTGGGGATGCCGTTCTTCTCCATCAGCTCGAAGAAATACTTGGAGATGGTAAGACCGACCTTACCCTTGCCCTCGACGCTGCCGCCGACGGTGTTTGAGCCGGGATCGAATACGCCGTTTTCACCGGTCATGCTATCCTTGAAGAACAAGCTGACAATATTTTTCTCCTCGTCGAGAAGAACATCCTTCGTTTTACCTGAGTAGAGTGTTTTCATCTTGGTAATCTCCTTTGAAGTAATATAAATTCGCTTTGATGTTGCTTAAAGTGTTGAAAACAAAATCGTGGATCTAAACGTCTATCATAGAGGCTATTATACACAAAAAAATTCCGTATGTCTACGGGTCTAAAACAATTTTTTTGTAATTTTTTGTATGAAAGGGGAGAAACTGAATTTGGCACTTGACAAGAGGGGAATAGGTGTGCTATCA
The DNA here is from genome assembly GCA_045637185.1 of Acutalibacteraceae bacterium. GTDB lineage: Bacteria > Bacillota > Clostridia > Oscillospirales > Acutalibacteraceae > RGIG2206. The sequence continues at coordinate 1,519 of JAZTZA010000133.1, read as the reverse complement.
TATTGTACGCTGCAAAACGATGGAGAGGTATCGAAGCGGTCATAACGAGGCGGTCTTGAAAACCGTTTGAGAGCAATCTCACATGGGTTCGAATCCCATCCTCTCCGCCAACCGAACCAATCGGCAACGCCGTAATAATATACCGCTGGCAACAGCAAAACACCAACACTTGCAGAAATACCCAAGTGGTGAAGGGGCTCCCCTGCTAAGGGAGTAGGTCGGGTAACCGGCGCGAGGGTTCAAATCCCTCTTTCTGCGCCAATGAGAAAAGCCGCTAAATTACTGATTTCCCCAGTAGTTTAGCGGCTTTTTCGTGTTTTTTGAGTGTTAAAATATTTTAGAAAATTACACTATATTTTATAAAAAAGTGTGTCAAAAGTGTGTCAAAATTATGGCTCAAAAAGCGTGCGTTCACTTGATTATCTTGTTAAGCCGTTTTGACAGTTCGATTGCGCGGCTTTCGCGAAACTCGGTATAGATATCTAAGGTCGTAGAAATTTGAGCGTGACCAAGGACTTCCTGTGCGTCTTTTGCTGCGACTCCGTTTTCGTGAAGTATCGTTGCGTAAGCGTGGCGAAGTTGATGAGGCGTAAATTCGGTTTGCGTTTCTCTTCGATATTTGATCAAAAGATCTTCCACACGGTATTCTTTAAGCAAATTTCCGTCGTCATCACAAAAGATATATCCTTTTTTATTTTTTGGGAGCACATCTTTGAGCGGAGCGAGCAGAGGAACAGCGCGTTTGCCTGCTTCAGTTTTCGGCTCTTTGATATAAGGCTTGTTGTTGACATAGTATACCGATTTTGTAACAAAGACAAGGTTGCTTTTACGATCGATATCTTCGTAACGAAGGGCGAGCGCCTCACCGCGCCGCAGTCCTGTATAAAGGATAAAAAAAGGAAACAGACCGAACGTGCAGCTGACACTCTCTTTTATCTTGCCCAGGTGCGCGGATTCGGGCACGCTGCGCTTTGATTTTGCGCCGGAGCACTCCAACCCGTCTATTGGGTTTGTATCAATATAGCCCATTTTACGCGCGTATTTGAAAATGCCGTTAAACACAAGACGCTGTGTTTGCTTGACCTTAAGAGACGGATATTTGTATTGCATAGAATCGATATAACTCTGAACGTCTCTAAATGTTACGTTTGTGATCGGAACTCTCTCAAATTCCTCTTTCGCTCTAACGAAAGCCGGGCGATAACTTCTTAGTGTGTTCGCTGCAAGTGTAACCGAATGTTTTTCCCACCATTCATCAGCAATCGGTCCAAACAGTTCCCCGTCTTTCTTTTTCTCTTCAAAGTTTTTGATTTTTTGTAAAACCTCAGATTTCGAATGTCCGTAAAAATATTTATACTTGTCGTTAATACGGATGCGTTCTTGCCAGCGCCCGTCTTTTCGTTTTTCCATATTTACCACCTTTTTGTAATAAAAAAATCTCCGAGAGTTGCGCAAATAGAGCGCACTTGACATACTCCCGAAGGTTGTGGTAAACTATCTTTGTCCCCAAGACAGTTTC
>JAZTZA010000132.1:0-3443 GCA_045637185.1 Acutalibacteraceae bacterium | reverse complement strand
CGCCGATATTCTGTCGAATATCGCGTCGGAGCAGCGTGCAAAGGTGGTTTATGAGTACCTCTACCGCCAGATCGATGACAAGAAGGTAAAGGAGACCATCGACTTCCTGCTCAACCGCGAGGAAGCCCACAACGCTATGTTCCGCGAGGCCTTTAATAAAGTGCAGAACACCGGCTCAAATCAGGATTTCGGAACCACCAAGGCGGGAAAGATGTATTTCAGTATGTCGGAGCCGTCTCCGCAGGACAGCCGCTTCGCCGATATCAAGGTAAACAAGCCCTCCTTCAAATAACGCTAAATCCCTCGGAGAAAATCCGAGGGATTTTTTAACAAACTATATTTCGTGTGTTACTGCCGTGGCTATTGACAAGGTATAGGCTATGTATTAAAATTTACAATATGATGAAGGAGGGATCGGTATGAGCAGCGTACTTTCCACAAAGGCCCTTTCCAAAAGGTACAAAAAGCATATGGCGGTCAACGGCGTCAATATGAACATCGATCGCGGTGACATATATGGCTTCGTCGGTGAAAACGGTTCGGGCAAGACCACGGTCATAAGGTTGATAACCGGACTGATATTCCCCCACTCAGGCGGTTTTGAGCTTTTTGGGGTCAACAACCGCTCAAAGAGCATCTGCAAGGCGAGAAGCCGCATCGGTGCCATCGTCGAGAGCCCTTCAATATATATGAATATGTCTGCCTACGACAACCTTAAGACCCAATGCACCATACTCGGTATCAGCGGGGACGATAAAATACTCTCCGTCCTTAACGACGTTGGACTTGAGGAGCTTTACAGCGAGAAAAAACACGCAGGCAATTTCTCCCTTGGTATGCGGCAACGTCTCGGAATCGCAATGGCTTTGCTCGGCGATCCTGAGTTTTTAATTCTCGATGAGCCAATGAATGGACTCGATCCCGCCGGCATCGTGGACATACGCGAGCTGATACTGAAGCTTAACCGCGAGCGCGGCATCACCTTCCTTATCTCCTCCCATATCCTTACCGAGCTTTCGCTGGTTGCCACCAAATACGGAATTATCTCTAAGGGAAAGCTCATCAAAGAGATCACCTCCGAGCAACTGCACAACGAATGCTCAAAAACCACCATTATCAGCGCAGATGATCCCGACAGGCTTGCCGAAGCTGTTAAGGGCTGTGTTGAAAACAAGGTCGAGTATACCTTTGACGGCATCAAGATAATCGGGGATGTCGACCTGACTGCGTTGCTGTCTGCAGTCATAAGCAGCGGCGTTAAAATCTTAAGCGTCAATTGCAGTGAGACCAGCTTTGAGGATTACTATCTGTCGGTCATAGGGGGTGCAAAACAATGAGCGGATTGTTAAAAGCGGACTTCAGGCGGGTCTTCAAGGATAAGCTGCTTATCGTGATGGGAATACTTGCCGTCGTATTTGCGGCCACGACCCCCCTGCTCTACGCGTTTTTGGTTTCGGGCACGAATGATGCCGACAGCGAAATGGTTATGGGAATGGTTTCGAGTTATTTCTCGGGCAAGACCCAGTTTTTCGGTTCCTTTTCGTTAGGAAACAATTTGGGTCTCATTGCCCCTGTCCTGCTTGCTATCGTGCTTTGTAAAGATTTTTCCTTCGGCACCGTTCGCAACAAAATTATCGCAGGCAAGAGCCGCAGCGCCATCTTTATGTCGCTGTTCACGACCTGCTCGGTGGTGCTCGTCGCCGTAATGCTGTTGCACGCATTTATTACCCTCGGTGTCAGCCTGATATTCTTTGATTATCAGCCGACTCCGTTTACGACATCTGACCTGTGGTATTTTTTGGAGTCGTTGGCTTTTGAAGTTTTGGCACTTCTCTTCATATCTGCCTTGCTTTCTTGGCTATGCGCAAGTATGAAAAACGTCGGACTTGTGATAGTTCTGTATGTTGCCATCGCTTTTATTCTTGTAATGGCGGGCAGTGTTATTCAAGTAGTTATCAGCATAATGGAGATATCAGGCGACAACGAAAACGTCCTTTCGGTATTGCGTTTTCTTAACAGGATAAACGTCGGAAATTCCGCATCCTACATTGGTATGGGGACTGAGTACACCCTTGAAGACGTGCTGTATCTCACCATTCCTGCTACCGTCGGTATACTTGGATTTACGGGACTCGGCCTTTTGAAATTCAACAGAAAAGATCTTAAATAGCAAAGAAGCCACCTGCACGGGTGGCTTCTTGATTTATAAGTTGTATCACACCTGTGTGACCGCCTCTTTGGACAAATTAGGCTTATCTTTTTGTCGGTAATTGTTGCAATTTGACTCTTGACAAGGTCTTAGCATTATGGGATAATAAAGTCAAGGAAAACCACTTCCCTTTCAACAGAATAACGTTTGCAGAACTGACGGATTACGCGGAGCACCGCGGGGGACTGCAAACGGTGGCAACTCGTTTTGAGAGCTGCTTATGCCGCCCGTCTGGACAAAACTGTTTATCTCAAAACAGCTTTGTCTTTTTTGTTTTTGTAAAACTGCGCATTTAGGAGGATTCAGCTATGAAACACACCAACTGGACAGGATTTAATTCAGGTGTATGGCAGGACGAGATCAACGTCCGCGACTTTATTCAATCTAACTACAAGGCCTACGAGGGCGATGCCGGCTTTTTGGCCGACGCTACCCCTCGTACCCAAGCTTTGATGAAGAGAATTCAGGGCCTTTTCGCTATTGAAAGACAGTTCGGCGGCGTGCTTGACATTGACACCGCCACCGTATCTTCGCTGACCAGCTTCTCCCCCGGTTACATCGACAAGGACAACGAGATCATCGTCGGTATGCAGACCAACCGTCCCCTTAAGCGCAGTGTCAACCCCTTCGGCGGTATGAGAATGGTGCGTCAGGCTTGTGAAGCCTACGGCTACAAGCTCAGTCCCAAGGTCGAGGAGGAGTTCCGCTTCCGCACAACACACAACGACGGCGTTTTCCGCGCCTACACCGATGAAATGCGCGCCGCAAGAAAGTGCCACATCATCACCGGTCTGCCCGATGCCTACGGCAGAGGCCGCATCATCGGTGACTATCGCCGCGTCGCCCTCTACGGTGTGGACCGCCTGATTGAAGAAAAAATAAAGGATAAGAAGAAGCTGGCCGAGAATGTCTTCAACACCGATGAGATCCGTCTTGACGAGGAGCTCTTCCAGCAGATAACCTTCCTGAGATATATGAAGGAAATGGCCGAAATGTACGGCTTCGACATCAGCCAGCCCGCCAAGGATGCACGCGAGGCTATCCAATGGACCTACTTCGGCTACCTTGCCGCCATCAAGGAGCAAAACGGCGCCGCTATGTCCCTTGGCCGAGTCAGCACCTTCTTCGACATTTATATGGAGAGGGATATCGCAAACGGCACTCTTACCGAAGAGGGCGCTCAGGAATTGATGGACGATTTCGTTATGAAGCTTCGCATCGCCCGTCATCTTCG
>JAZTZA010000131.1:0-7241 GCA_045637185.1 Acutalibacteraceae bacterium | reverse complement strand
CGTTTTCGTTGATGAATGTGCTCTTGCCCTCCAAAACCGATTTCAACGGTTGGCTTACAGGTGCCGCAACGACTGATTGAACGGAGCTGCCGCCGTTGCTTGACTGAGGCTGCGACGAAGGGTCAAAGGAGGCTTGACGGTTACATCCGCAAAGGCTGAGGACAAACAAAAACGAGAGGGTAAGGGATATAAGTTTTTTCATAAAGCATCAGCACTCCTTGATTCGATGTTGCAGATTCTACCTTAATTTTCGCATATAAAGGCGGCGATGTCCAGCAAAATATGGTTACAATATTGTAATCTAAGGTTACAAAAATGTAACCGCTATTCTGTTGATTTTTGGAAAACCATTATTATATAATGAAAACACAGAGGTGATGTGTATGAAAAAATTTGCATTGTTGGTAGCTGTTATGTGCCTTTTGGCTTTTCCTGCCTGCGAACAGGTAGGCACCACCTCTTCAGACGGACTTACTTCTTCCGTTGCAACTGAAAACAGTATGACTTCAGGCACATATAAAGGTCAAAAGATCACGCTCTCTTGTATAACCGTCACTGATAGAGTTTATTATGCAGATACTAATACCTATTCCTACTTTTGGAACGGCTATATGGTCTTTAGTGATAATGGTACAGATAGCGATAGTTTTGATTATGTTAACCGCTGGAGTTGCATGGACTCTACCGGACGGATTTTGTTTACTAAGGCGTGCGAATATATGCAACCATTTGATGAAAATGGTTGTTCTTACATCGTGCGTGAAAAAGACTTTGTATATTCTTATGCGAAAATAGATCTAAGCGGTAATGAAAGCCCTGTTACTCAAGCAGAATACAAGCGTGCAGAAGAAAAGATAACGGAAATATATAATCAACTGCCGTGGGAAAATGAAACAAAACACGGAACATTCAAAGAGATCACTGATGAAGATGGAACCGTTTGTTATATGGCCGTGCGTAACGACGGCAGAGAATGCGGGATCTTCTATAACGACCGAGAGGACTTGCGCTGGTGGGCAGAGGATATAGTGCTTGTAGGCAGTCCTGTGTTGCCTATGCATATCTATAACACCGACGGCGAAAAGATTATGGAACAAAGTGTTGATAAAGTTGGGAACTTTTATAACGGAATTGCGCCGTTCTGGCAAGATCAGAAGATGGGGCTGATAGGAGATGACGGGAAGATCATTATTCCGGCTACAGTAGAGTCGGAAACAGTTCTTACGATTGAATCGCCCTGTTTAGAGGATAAGATAGTTATTGAGCATGACGGAAAAATAGCGATTCTTCAGATTGACAGAGAATAAAAAACAAAGCACAGAGGTGATGTGTATGAAAAAAATGTTCATATTGTTGATTTTAAGTCTTTTTACTATTCTTATGCTATCATCCTGTAGCCCCTCAGATGATTCGTCCTTGGATAATTCGTCCTCGAGCAATCCGTCCTCAAATAATTCTTTCTTGGAGAATTCGTCAAAAGACACAGCGACGGTAAAAAGTTACGATGAATTGCTTGAAGAATTAAAAAAGAGTGAAAAAGATATTTATTATACTTATAAGGATATTGACGGTGACGGAACCGACGAGCTTTTAATTCACGAAAACACTGCATTGACCGTTTATACACTTGAGAATGGTGTTGAAATGGTTGGTCAGTATGATTTTGTAACAGGGACTTTGCGCCTTTTATATTCTGACGACCCGAATTGTCCGGGAGTGTTTTATTTTACCGTGGGCGGAGGAAAAGACCATTATGGCTACCTGACAATTAAGGACGGTTCACTCAATTTTGAAAAATTGTGGGAATATGAATACTCTGCTGATCCTGTGAAGATATATGAAATCTCGCCCAACAAAGAATTGATAGAACAATCAAAATTTGCTTATGACAATAACAGAGATATCGTGTTTACTCCAATTAAGTAACTTGTGTTATATAATACTAAATATAATCTCCATATCGACCGGTCTTAGTTATTCTTATGACCCTTTCCGGACTGCGAATCCCCTGTGCTTTTTATATAATAAAACAAAGACTAATTGAGGTGATGTGTATGAAGAGAATTGTAATAATTGTAGCTGTTGTATGTGCGCTTTTGTTTTGCGGATGCAACACCGAAGGCTCTTTGACTGCGCAGAGCACGGAAGGCGGTAACACCTCATCTGTGGCAGAACATAAAAACAAAACGGTTGCACTCGAATACAACATCAAGACCGATATTCCTTTTCCTATTGACCTGGCCTATATACGAATGACAAACGGCTACGCGGTGTTTTATCATTACTCTGAGCATTCGGACGGGTGGAACGCTATTGATATGCAAGGGAACCTTGTTTTTGATGAATCCTATCTTCAGCTAACAGCCTTTGATTCAAACGGATGGGCTGCGGCGCAAAAGCATACAGGCGAATACGTCGCTGTCAACTCCAAGGGGGAAGAAACATCGATTACCGAGGCTGAGTTTGAGGAAATAAGAGATTGGTTAAGCGATAAGTATAAAGAAGAGTTTTCGGAACAAAAGGATACAGATGAAATAAAAGATGTTGAGGATACCACGGCCGTCGGTTTTTACTACAACGGGCTTGCACCTTATGCAGAGAAAATCGAAAACTGGAATTATCTCTTGGGTCTTATCGACAGCGAGGGAAGGGTTGTTGTCGAAGCTTTTATACCGATAGAGTTCAGTTGGTATACCGATGCGTTGTCTATGTATGAGGATACCATCATCATCAATGATAACGGCTACATCGGAATTGTTAATGTCGTCCGTTCTTGATTGTTAAGGCCTTCTGCTGAATATGGAAACGGAGTTGAAATCTCAACTCCGTTTCTTTTATTGTAAAACTGCGGCACACAAAAAACCGCCGATGTTTCTGCATCGGCGGTTTAATTACAGGGGGTTATCTATCAGTTGACGATGGTCTTCTCGGTCTCAGCGTCGAACAGATGGATGAATTCGGTCTGGAAGGCGATGGAGATGTCGTCGCCGCCGCGGGTCAGAGTCTTGGGCTCGACGCGGGCATTGATCATAGTGCCTTCGCAGGTCATATAGAGGTAGGTCTCGGCACCCATCATCTCGGTAACGTCAACGTGTGCGTTAACGGTAGCTTCGGGATGAGCGGCAACGAAATCGTCGTTGTCGGAGATGTGCTCGGGACGGATACCCATAATGACGGTCTTCGGATTGTCGATCTCGTCGTAGATATAGGGATCGAGCTTGCCTCTGGAGTTCTTGTCATCGGGCAGCAGGATCTTATACTTAACGCCCTTGCGGGTCTTGGTGTCCTCGGAACCGAACTCGAAGAAGAACTTGTCGCCCTCTTTGATGAGGATACCCTCGATGAAGTTCATCTGGGGAGAACCGATGAAGCCGGCAACGAACTTGTTGCAGGGACGGTCGTAAAGCTTTGTCGGGCTGTCGACCTGCTGGATGAAGCCGTCCTTCATAACGACGATGCGGTCACCCATAGTCATAGCTTCGGTCTGGTCGTGGGTAACGTAGATGAAGGTGGTACCGATTCTCTTATGAAGCTTGGAAAGCTCGGTACGCATCTGTGCACGCAGCTTAGCGTCAAGGTTGGAGAGCGGCTCGTCGAGAAGGAAGACCTTCGGCTCACGAACGATAGCGCGTCCGAGAGCAACACGCTGACGCTGACCGCCGGAGAGAGCCTTCGGCTTACGGTCGAGCAGGTGCTCGATGTCGAGGATGCGGGCAGCCTCTTCAACGCGGCGCTTGATCTCATCCTTCGGAGTCTTGCGGAGCTTAAGGCCGAATGCCATATTCTCGAAAACGGTCATATGGGGATAAAGAGCGTAGTTCTGGAAAACCATCGCGATGTCGCGATCCTTAGGAGCGACGTCGTTGACCAGCTTGTCACCGATGTAGAGCTCGCCGTCGGAAATCTCCTCAAGGCCGGCGATCATACGCAGGGTGGTGGACTTACCGCATCCGGAAGGACCGACGAGAATGATAAATTCCTTGTCCTGAATCTCCAGACAGAAATCCGAAACGGCAACAACGTTACCCTGGTACTTCTTGTAGATGTTTTTAAGAGTTAAACTTGCCATGGATAATCCTCCTGTTTTACTAAAAGGGGAAGCAATTCTGCCCCACCCTGATGTTTGCCTTCATATTATACCAAAGATGCCCTTCCATTACTATGCTTTTTGTATCCAAACTTTTGCGTGTCGCTTTATGAATTTTAACGAACGCAATTTTCAAATTTTGTCACCTTACACAAATTTCCACACAAACCCTTGTGTATCAATGTTAATTTTTTACCACAACTTTTCACAGGCTGTAAAAACCGCCCAAAAATGCGCCTTTCATTCCAAAATCGGCTCGCTCAACTGCCCGTCGGCCTTGGCTGTAAATCGGTCTGCGCCGACGAGGGCATCGCCGCAAAGCAAAATTCGGCCGTATACCGTCGGGTCGTCGACCGAGCGGTAGCAGTAGACGGTCAGCTCCTTGCCGGCGTAGTCAAGGGGGCGAAAGCCCTGCTTTTCGAGCACCGAAATGTAGGAGGAAAGGGCCTCGTCGGGTCGGTCGGTCAGGGTAAAGCTTTTGACCCAAACGGGCTCGGGGTCGACCTCAAGCCCGATATCCTTAAGGTATGCCGCGCGGTCGAAATCGGCCGCTAAAACGATGGGCGGCTCGGCTTTGGAGGTGCGCCAGGCGTCGTGTACCAAGATGGCGCAGACCACGGCACACACAAAGGCCAACAGTCGCGCAGGGGACAGCTTCAGGGATAAAAACATTCTTTTTTCCTCCTGTGACACTTTATACAAAAAGGATATTCGCAGGCCGATATGGGTATGACAAAGATTTGGCTCTTGAAAAATCGCAAAAAAGGTATAGAATGTAATCAGAAGAAAAACTATTCCTATTATAAGGAGAAGATATAATGGACAACATCACATCGGCCGCCCGCGAGGGCCTGCTTGCATTGCTTGACGCGGCAAAGCTTGAAAAGGGAGATATATTTGTGGTCGGCTGCTCGTCGAGCGAGGTGGTCGGCGGCACCATCGGTAAAAACTCCGACCTCGATGCCGCAAAGGCGGTCTTTGAGGGCATCTACCCCGTGCTTAAGGAGAGGGGCATCTACCTTGCGGCCCAGTGCTGTGAGCATCTCAATCGCGCAATAATAATTGAGAAGGAGGCGGTGCGCGCCTACGGACTGCAGCAGGTCAACGTGGTACCGCAGAAGAAGGCGGGAGGCTCCTTTGCCACGCAGGTTTGGGGAGCCCTTGAGCAGCCCTGCGCCGTCGAGCACATCCGTGCCGCGGCAGGTATGGATATCGGCGGCACCCTTATCGGTATGCATCTGCGCGAGGTGGCCGTTCCCGTCAGAACGGGGGTCGACCACATTGGACAGGCCCACGTCGTATACGCGCGCACCCGACTCAAATTCGTCGGCGGCGAACGCGCCGTCTACGACCCCGATTTGATGTAGGTTGATAGAGTAAAATGAAGCAACCCCTGACCGAGCGGTCAGGGGTTGCGTTTTTTTGTATCCAATATGAACGACAGCAAAATCCGCTCTCCGCGCGCGAGTTAAAGGGTTTTAACAAACGATCTTCTCAAAACGCGGACAGGCAGGCGAATGCCTGTTAATAGCTGTAGTTGCCGTACATAGAAGCGACGTACTGCTGATAGAGGGTGTAATCGATCTTCTGAGGCTTGATGTGGTTGCGCTCATAGTTGTTGAACTCGATCTCAACCTTCTTGGCGTCCTTTGTCAGATTGGAGTCGAACTCGTCACCCTTAAGGATGATGAGGGCCTCGTTGGTGTAATTCTCGGTGTAGTAGGGGTCGGCGGTGATGTCCTGACGGATAACGAGGACGTATACGCCCTCCTTCTCGATAACGGTCGGAACGCCGATCTCGCACTTGGCGACATCCTCGAAGATCTCGCTTGCGGTAGAGGACTTTTCGCTTCCGAGCAGGGTTGCCAGCTCGTCGAGGGGCTTAAGCTCTTCCTTGCCCTCGGATGAGGTGGTGGAAGAGGTGTTGGCGGAGCTTGTTTCGGAAGAGGTGCTCTCGGACGAGGTAGCCTCGGAAGAAGCGGTGGTGGAAGAGGTCGGCTTCTTATCAGCCTCCTCCTTAGCCTTCTGCTCAGCGGCGTACTCGTCGTAGACGGTCTTGAAGGTCTCGCCGAGCTTCAGGCGGTCGACGTAACCGTTCAGCTTATCCTGAGCCTCTTTCTTGGCGGCCTCCTTAGCCTCGTCGGTGTTCTCTTTAACCAGACGGGAGGAGTCGATCTCAAGCAGGTTGGCCAGAACGAAGTTGTCGGTCAGCGACTTGGTGAGGTCATCCTTGGAAACGGTCTTGGGACCCTTTTCGCCGTAGATATGTTTGAGCAGGGCGTTACGCTGATAGCTGAACACCTCCTGGAAGGATGCGAAGGACTCGTAGCTGACGCCGTTGGGCTCGCAGATATACATATAGCCCGACATCTGCCACTGATAGCTCAGATAGGAATCCTTGCCCTCCTTATCGGAGTCGCTGAGCTCCAGCTTATACTTATCAAAAGAGGAAGCGATAGCGAAATACTCGCGGCAAAGCTCTTCGGCGCGGTCGGTGACCCAATCGGCAAACTTCTTCTTTTCGATGGACTTTTTGTAGTAGTCGACCTCTTCGCCCGACTTCTTCTCCTCATCGGTGAGCTTCTCGTTAACGAGGTTGCGTCCCTCGCTCTCGGCAAGTATCATCGCGTAGGCGTACTGGCCGCTGGTCAGCTTGTAGGTCTTGCCGTTGGCCGAATAGGTGGCGACGACGGCATCCTTCTGATGACAGCCCGCGAAGGCGGAAAGCATCAGCAGAGCGGCGAGAACTGCCGCAATAACTCTTGAAATTCTCTTCATTAAAATATCCTCCAACCCTTCAGGGAGTAGTTTTAGAAAATTATACAATATTGCGCCCGAAAAGTCCAGCACATTTTCAAACAATCTTTACTGCATCGCCTTTTCCATTTCGTCAAGCACGCCCGACAGCATATCCATCGGCGCAAGGGTGCCGACCGAGCGTATCTCGTAGTAAGGCCGTGCTCCTGCGTTGAGGCTGAAAAGCCTGCCGAGCTGGCCCGAAAGGGCGACGACACACCGCTGGTCGATCTCGTTGGGGAAGATGTGCAGGCGGTCGCCCTTTTGCTCGACCGAGAGGATGCCGCAGCCGACACAGCGGTTGCGAAGCAGGGCGATGCGGATAAGTCCGAGCACCGACTCAGGCGGCTCGCCGAAG
>JAZTZA010000130.1:0-3314 GCA_045637185.1 Acutalibacteraceae bacterium | reverse complement strand
CGATTCCGACCTCTTTGAAAAAATAGGCGACGCCGCCCTCGGCAACGGCGGTTTGGGCAGACTTGCCGCCTGCTACCTCGATTCAGCGGCAAGCGTCGGGCTTAATATGAACGGCTACGGTATCAGATACCGCTACGGACTGTTTTCACAACGCTTCGACAACGGATTCCAGAAGGAAATGGCGGACGATTGGCTTCGCTTCGGTGACCCTTGGAGCACAAGGCGCGAATCGGAGTCGGTAGAGGTAAAATTCCGCGATGGGTCGGTTACGGCGGTGCCCTACGATATGCCCGTTATCGGCTACGATCAAAAGACGGTCAATACCCTGCGACTTTGGCAGGCGGAGAGCAACGAGCCCTTCAGCTTTGACCTTTTTGACCAGCAAAAGTATGACAAAGCGGCAAGAAAGCGGCTCAAGGCCGAGCGTATTTCGGATGTTCTTTATCCCAACGACAGCACCGACGAGGGCAAGAAACTGCGTATAAAGCAGGAGTATTTTCTGGCCTCGGCCACCCTGCAGGATATGCTCCAAAAATGCGACGGCAAGCCTATCGACCGCAAGTTTGCCATTCAGCTCAACGACACCCACCCCGTCTTTGCTATCCCCGAGCTGATACGCCTGCTCATCTCAAAGGGTATGGAGTTCGACGAGGCATTGCAGACGGCGCGGCGCACCTTTGCCTACACAAACCATACCGTTATGCCCGAAGCGCTTGAGACATGGCACGAGCACCTTATCAACGCGACGGTGCCTCAGCTTATGCCGATAATAAGACGGCTGCAGGAGGCCTTGCGCAAGGAACTGGCTGAAAAGGGTGTGACCGACTTCGAGGGGTACGACCTGCTTGAAAACGACCGAATTCATATGGCACGAATGGCGATGTTCGTCTGCCACAAGGTCAACGGAGTCGCACAGCTTCACACCGATATTCTGCGCGCCGACCTTTTCAAGCGGTGGGACAAGATATACCCCGACCGCATCGTCAACGTCACCAACGGCATCACCCAGCGCCGATGGCTCAAGCTCTGCAACCCCGAGCTGACCGAGCTTATCTCGACCCGTATCTCAGAGGATTTCCTAAAGGAGCCGGAGCAACTGACGAGACTGAGAGAGCTTTCTGAGGACGAGGAGTTCCTCTCACGACTCAACGGCATAAAGCAGGCCAAAAAGCAACAGCTTGCCGAGGTCATCGCGCGCCGAGAGGGAAGAATTATCCGCACCGATGCCCTATTTGACGTGCAGATAAAGCGACTGCACGAGTATAAGCGGCAGTTCCTCAACGCCTTGGCGATACTCGACACCTACTACCGCGTTAAATCGGGCCAATGGAACGATTTTGAGCCGACGGTATATATCTTCGGCGCCAAGGCGGCCCCCGGCTACCACAGAGCCAAGGCGATAATCAAGATGATACACGAGGTTGGCGCCCTGCTTGAGCGTGACGAGGAGGTAAGGGATAAGATGCAGTTGGTCTTTGTGACCGACTACAACGTCTCCTACGCCGAGAAGATAGTCCCTGCCGCCGATATCAGCGAGCAGATATCCCTTGCAGGCACCGAAGCATCGGGAACGGGTAATATGAAGCTGATGCTCAACGGTGCTCTGACCCTCGGCACCTATGACGGCGCAAACGTCGAGATCGTTCGTCAGGCAGGGGAGGAGAACAATATCATCTTCGGTATGAGGGTCGACGAGGTGGAAAGCAGGCGCGAGTCCTACGACCCGAAGGAGTTTGTCGAAAATGATCCACGTCTTGCGCGCGCCTTGGATGCCCTTATCAACGGCACCCTTGACGACAATGGCACAGGCGTTTTCCGCGAGCTTTACGATTCCATTCTCAACGGCTCAAACGGACAGAAGGCCGATCCCTATATGGTCTGCGCCGACTTTGCTGACTACTGCAGGGCAAAGGAGGAGGCCAACCGACTCTGGCGTGACCAGAAGCAGTTTGCAAAAATGCGACTGGCTAACATCGCGGCGGCAGGCTATTTTTCAAGCGACCGCTCGGTAAAAGAATATAACGAATTGATTTGGAGGCTTTAATATGTTCAAAAGAATTATAAGCTTAGTACTCTGCGCCGTTCTTGCGGTGAGTATGACCGCCTGCTCAAGAGGCAACACCGACAACGGCGGCAAGGTTTCCCTCAAGGTATGGGGTGCTCAGGAGGATCAGGAACTGCTCAAGCGTATGATAGGGGAGTTCGAGAAGGAGAATGATGATATCGATTACGACATCACCCTCGGTGTTGTCGGCACCAAGGACGCGCAGGCCAAAATTCTTGAGGACCCTGCGGCCGCCGCAGACGTCTTCGTTTTCTCCGATGATCAGCTGCTTGACCTTGTCAACGCAGGTGCGCTTTATGAGATAACCCGTAACAAAGATTCCATCAAGGAGGACAGCCTCGCAGGTGCATTTGATGCCGCCTGTGTCGGCAATTCTCTCTACGGTTACCCGATGACCGCCGACAACGGCTACTTTCTCTATTACGATAAGAGCGTAGTGTCCGAGCAGGATGCTCAAAGCCTTGACACCCTTCTCGCCGCCTGCAACAAGGCGGGCAAGAAGTTCTATATGGACATCTCAAACGGATGGTACGCGGCATCCTTCTTCCTTGCGGCAGGCTGCTCGGTCGGGCTTGACGAAAAGGGCAAGCAGACCTGCGACTTTAACAATGCCAACGGCGTAAAGGCGGGCGAGGCCATCAAGGCGCTCTGCGCCGACGGTGCCTTTGTCACCGGAGACGATGCCATCTTTACCGGCGGTATGAGCGAGACCATCGCCGCAGGCGTTTCGGGCACCTGGAACGCGGCCGCCGTATCCGAAAAGCTCGGCAAAAACTATGCCGCCACCAAGCTTCCCACCGCCAATATCGGCGGTCAGCAGTTGCAGCTTAAAAGCTACGCAGGCTACAAGATCCTCGGCGTAAATTCGGGCACAAAACAGCCCCTTGAGGCGATGAAGCTTGCCGAGTGGCTGACCAACGAGGCCAATCAGCTTCTCCGCTTTGAAGAGCGCGAGCTTGGCCCTCCCCACGCAGATGCTGCACAGAGCGACAAGGTAAAGAACAACATCGCCCTTGCCGCCCTCGCCAAGCAAAACGAGTTCGGCGTGTCCCAAAGGGGAATCAAGAGCACCTTCTGGAGTCCCGTTGAGGCCTTGGGCACCGCAATGGAGACCAAGGACTATTGAAAATCTGTTCAGGCCTTGCTTGACAGTATGGTGGCTGACATTACAGCCCAATAATTGCCATCGGAAAGGAGCGGACCAATGGATATCGTAAAGGGCTCCAAAAGTCACGCTGAAAAAACTGCG
>JAZTZA010000129.1:0-1221 GCA_045637185.1 Acutalibacteraceae bacterium | reverse complement strand
AGGCAGATTTACGGGGCTCGGCACCCTTCATCCTGACAGCGAATGCTTGAGGGAGGACGTCGAGAACATCGTTGCCCTCGGACTCAAGGGTGTAAAGCTTCACCCCGACATTCAGCGGTTCAGCCTTAACGATAAAAAGTGCTATCCCATCTACGAGCTTTGCTGTGAGAATGGGTTGCCCCTTTTGTTGCACACGGGCGACAGCAGGTACGACTATTCCAACCCCGACCAGCTTTTGCCCGTGCTTAAGGCCTTTCCCGAGCTGACCGTCATCGGCGCACATCTCGGCGGCTATTCGGTCTGGGATGAGGCGGTAAGGCGGCTTGCAGGCATCGAGAATTTCTACGTCGACTGCTCGTCGAGCTTTGGGCTTATGGATAAGCAACAGGCCAAGGCTATCATTCAGGCCTACGGCGCCGACAGGGTACTATTCGGCACCGATTACCCGATGTGGCAGGCAAAAAGCGAGCTCGACACCCTCTTTGAGTTTGGCTTTTCACCCGAGGAGTATCGCCTGATACTCTCCGACAACGCCATAAAGGTGTTCGGGATCGAGGGTATAAAGTAAATAAACTCCAATCTCTTTTTGGGAGATTGGAGTTTTTCTTAATATTCAAACCGCTTGTGGTCGGTCAGTTCCTTTTTGTATTTGGCTATGTAATACTTTGCTATGCTGAGATTTTGCTCGGAGTAGTTGCCGCATTCCTCAGGCTTAGCACCGGGGATTTCGCCCTCGAATGACAATATGAAATCGCACAGCTTTATCACCCATTCATATACATCTTCCGAACTAAGTTCACCGAACATAACAAGATAACAGCCGGTGCGGCAACCCATCGGGCCGAAATAGACCACATCCTCCTTTATCTCGCAGTTTCGCAAAAAGGTGGCACCAAGGTGCTCGATGGTATGCAGGGCGGGCATATCGATGACCGGCTCCCTGTTTGGTGCAGTTATGCGCAGGTCAAAGGTAGTGACGGTGCAGTCGCCCTTTCGGTCGCGGCGTGACACATACAATCCCGACTGCAAATTAAGATGGTCAATAGTAAAGCTTGTGATTTTATCCATCGTGATTTCTCCCTAACCGATAAGTTAAGTATAATTATGCGTTGAAGCAGACGAATTGTCAACACAAAGGGAAAACAAATATAAAAAATATGCTAATATGTGTTGATTTTTCCAGAGATAAGAGGTAAAATGACATTGTTAATTTTTTATTTT
>JAZTZA010000128.1:0-1187 GCA_045637185.1 Acutalibacteraceae bacterium | reverse complement strand
AGCAGGCGTTGACATCATCGTTGCGATCAACAAGATGGATAAGCCGACCGCCAATGCCGACGCGGTTATGACCGAACTCACCAAGTACGAACTCGTTCCCGAAGAATGGGGCGGCGACGTCATCTGCGTGCCGGTTTCCGCGCACACCAAGATGGGTATCGACGACCTTCTCGAAAACATCCTTCTCATCGCAGATGTCAAGGAATACAAGGCAAATCCGGCAAAGCGCGCGCGCGGTGTCGTTATTGAAGCAAAGCTCGACAAGGGCCGCGGCCCCGTCGCAACCGTTCTCGTTCAGGACGGTACTCTCCACGCAGGCGATATCGTCATCGCAGGTACCGCCGTCGGCCGTGTCCGCGCAATGACCGACCACAACGGAAAGAAGCTGGAAGAAGCCGGCCCCTCCGTGCCCGTTGAGATCATCGGTCTGGCAGAAGTTCCCGGCGCAGGCGACGTATTCTACGCCGTTGAGGACGAGCGTATGGCAAGAACTCTTGCAGAAAAGCGCCGCTTCGAGGAAAAAGCCGAGCAGGCTCAGGCTATGCAGAAGGTCACACTGGAAAATCTCTTCTCGCATATTGAGACCGGCAGCGTAAAAACTCTTAATGTTATCGTCAAAGCAGACGTCAAGGGCTCTGCCGAAGCCGTCAAGGCCAGCCTGGAGAAGATCTCCAACGAGGAGGTCAAGGTCTCGGTCATCCATTCGGGTGTCGGCGGCGTCAACAACAGCGACGTTATGCTGGCCAACGCATCCAACGCCATCATCGTCGGCTTCAACGTCCGTCCCGAGGCAGGCGTAGCCGACAATGCCGCACAGTCTCAGGTAGACATCCGTCTGTACCGCATCATCTACGACTGCATCGAGGAGATCGAGCAGGCAATGAAGGGTATGCTGGCTCCCAAGTTCCGCGAGGTTGTCATCGGCCACGCAGAAGTCCGCCAGACCTTCAAGGTATCGGGTGTCGGCACCATCGCAGGCTGCTATGTCACAAACGGAAAGGTCACAAGAAACTGCCTTATTCGCGTTGTTCGTGACGGAATTGTTCTTGCAGAGGATAAGATTGCTTCTCTGCGCAGATTTAAGGATGACGTTAAGGAGGTCGCCACCGGTTACGAGTGCGGTATCGGACTTGAGAAATTCCCGGATGTTAAAACAGGCGATATCTTTGAAGCGTTCATAATGGAGG
>JAZTZA010000127.1:0-8764 GCA_045637185.1 Acutalibacteraceae bacterium | reverse complement strand
GGTTTTATTTCTTTGCTACGGTCTCAACGATGCCCGAGGCAAGACCTGCGATGCCCTGAATCTCGGACGGGATGATGATCTTGGTCGCCTGTCCGTCGGCAGCGGCGGCAAAGGCTTCAAGCGACTTGAGCTTGAGCACCTCGCTTGTGGGGGAGGACTCGTTTATCATCTTGATACCGTCGGCGGTAGCCTGCTGGATCTTCAGGATGGCCTCGGCCTCACCCTCAGCCTCGCGGATCTTAGCTTCCTTGACGGCCTCGGCGCGAAGTATAGCCGACTCCTTTTCAGCCTCGGCGCGCAGAATGGCCGAAGCCTTCTCACCCTCGGCAACGAGGATGGCCGACTTCTTCTCACCTTCGGCCTGAAGGATCTTCTCGCGGCGCTCGCGCTCAGCCTTCATCTGCTTCTCCATTGAGTCCTGAATTTCCTTCGGAGGCATAATGTTCTTGAGCTCAACGCGGTTGATCTTGATACCCCAAGCGTCAGTCGCCTCGTCGAGCACGTTGGTGATCTTGGAGTTAATGACGTCACGGGAGGTAAGGGTGGCGTCGAGTTCGAGGTCACCGATGATATTACGCAGGGTGGTGGCGGTCAGGTTCTCGATGGCCATCATCGGACGCTCAACGCCGTAGGTATACAGCTTGGGGTCGACGATGCGGTAGAAAACGACCGTATCGATGGACATAGTAACGTTATCGCTGGTGATAACCGGCTGGGGCGGGAAATCGACCACCATTTCCTTGAGGGAAACGCGGCGGGCGATGCGGTCGATGATGGGCGCTTTGAAGTGTACGCCTGTACCCCAGGTCTGATGATAGGCGCCGAGGCGCTCAACGACACAGGCAGTTGCCTGCGGAATGATCTTGATGCAGTTGATTAGGGTGATGGCGATTACCACGCCGACAACCGACAGAATCGTGATAGCAATAGGTCCCATAGAACACAGCTCCTTTTTAGGTATGGTTTATTTTTTGGACACGACGAGGGTCGTGCCGTTTACCGACTTGATCTCAACAAACGCGCCCGATTCGATGACCGAGTCATCTTCATTAACGGCGCGCCAGTATATGTCCCCCACAAGCACCTTTCCTCCCTCGGAAGAAATGGGCTCGGCGGCGGTGGCTGAACGGCCGATAAGGCGCTGATCCGCGTCAACGGAGTCGCTCTTTTTCTTAAGCTTGCCTCGGTAGAACTTGTTGAAAAGCACAAGCGACACCACCGACAAGATCAGGAATATGACTATCTGCGCGGGGATGTTGTCCCACACCAGAGCTACCAGCGCGGTCACAAGTGAGGCAGGTATGAACCAGACCGAAACAAGTGTCGTCGTCAACAGCTCAATGATGAGGAAAAACAAAGCCAATATCAGCCAAAACAACGGCATTGACATAATGGGCTCACCTCCTATTATGGTCAGTATAACATTCTTTAAGCAGATTTTCAATATGGGTTGTCGATTTGTAATAATTTGTAATCATTTGTAATCATTCTGTAATATTTGTATATTGCGAAATAATTCTTGAAATGACCTGCGCCCCCATTATATAATATATGTATAGATCAAGGCTTAGATTTCACCTTATATATCCAAAGGAGAACAGATATGAAAAAATTAGGCTTCGGACTTATGCGACTGCCTCTTGTCGACCCCAATAACGACAAATCCATCGATATCGAGTTGACCAAGAGAATGGTCGACGCCTTTATTGAGCGCGGATTTACATATTTCGATACCGCGTGGATGTACTGCGGCTTCGAGAGTGAGAACGCCGTCAAGGAGGTGCTGGTCGACCGCTACCCGCGTGAGAGCTTTTTGCTTGCGACCAAGCTTCATTCCGCCTTTGTCAAGACTGCCGATGACTGCGACAGGATATTCAACGAACAGCTCAGGAAAACAGGGGTCGACTACTTCGACTACTACCTTTTGCACGACCTCGGCACCGATCACTACAAGGTCTACACTGAGTTTGACTGCTTCGGCTGGCTGGCCGAGAAAAAGGCGCAGGGTCTCGTCAAAAAGATGGGCTTCTCCTTCCACGACAACGCTGAACTGCTCGACCGCGTGCTGACCGAGCATCCCGAGGTCGACTTCGTGCAGCTGCAGATAAACTATCTCGACTGGGAGAGCGAGGCCATTCAGTCTCGCCTCTGTTATGAGACGGCCTGCCGCCACAACAAGCCGGTCATCGTGATGGAGCCGGTCAAGGGCGGCACACTCGCAAAGGTGCCCTACAGCGTTGAGCAGATGTTCCTCGACCGTCATCCCGACTGGTCGGTGCCATCTTGGGCGGTCAGGTTTGCGGCAAGCCTTGACAACGTTATGCTGGTGCTTTCGGGAATGAGCAATATGGAGCAGGTCGAGGACAATACCGCCTATATGGCCGACTTTGAGCCTCTCAGCAAAGATGAAGCGGCTCTTGTAAAGCGTGCCGCCGACATCATCAATGCCGACATCGCCATCGCCTGCACGGGCTGCTCCTACTGCACCGACGGATGCCCGATGAACATCGCTATCCCGAAATATTTCTCCCTCTACAACGCTGAAAAGCAGGACAAGAGCGGAAGCTGGACTCCCCACGGGGAATACTATTCCCGCCTGACTGCCCAATTCGGCAAGGCGAGCGAATGTATCGCCTGCGGTCATTGTGAGTCGGCCTGCCCTCAGCACCTGCCGATAATCGAGCATCTTAAATCGGTTGCCGACCTGTTTGAATAAAAATACAACAAAAGCCTCTCACTTGGTGAGAGGCTTTATCAATTCATCGGCAGAGACGCCGTAAAGCTGGGTCAATTTATACAATGTTTTAAGGGGCGGCTCGCTCTTTCCCGTTTCGTAGAAGGTGTAGGCGGAGCGCTCTAAGTTGAGGTGCTTGGCGACTTCCAGCTGCGTAAGGCCGAGTTTCTTTCTGCACTCACGCAGGCGAGCTCCTAATATTTTACTCATTTTGACCCTCCTAAAAACAAAAAATGCGCGACCGAAGCCGCGCACGAAAAACGCAAGCTTCCGATTTGTCGCCAAACAAATTTCAAGAGGTGATAGAGCTTCTACACAACAACTTGACGGAACTTGCGCTTTTACCAAATTCGTATAGTTGTTGTGCTCGCAAAAGGGCATAAATATCCCTTTGTGAGAATAACTATCTCTCTTGATATGAAATTTGTTTGGCCCGATTATTATATCACATTCACCTATAAAATAAAAGCATTTTCGCAAAATGTGAAATATATATCCATTATTAAAGGTTAGCAAGCCCCCAACCTATATGTATATGTCGCCAAAATTTTGATATAACCAACAAAAAACTTAAAAAGTTATTGCATTTATTTGTATAATGCGCTATAATATTTTCACAAGAAGATGGGTGTTATGGGCAAAACCGCGAAACAGGTCAAATTCGCTCGCCATCACACCGTCCATTGACAGAAATACGCCGACTCGTTCGGCAGAAACGGAGACATACATTATGAAGAACTATTCCCCCGACAAAATTCTGAATTTTGCGTTGCTGGGCCATTCCAGCGCAGGTAAGACTACCTTTGCCGAAGCAGCTGCTTACCTGTGCTCAGAGGTCGAAAGAATGGGAAAGGCTGCTGACGGCTCCCTCTTGATGTACGGCGATGCCGAGGAGAAAAAGCGTTGTGTTTCCATTTCAACTTCGGTGCTTGCGCTCGAAAGAGGCGGATATAAGCTTAATATTATCGACGCTCCCGGCCTGTTTGACTTTGCGGCCGGTGTGCGTGAGGCGGTTCGTGCCGCCGATTCCGCGCTGATCGTCCTTTCGGGAAAATCGGGCCTGAACGTCGGCGCAGAGCAGGCCTATGACTACTGCGTGGCAAAGGGCAAGCCGAGAGCCTTCTTCATCGGCAAGCTCGACTCATCCCATGCCGCATATAACAAGGTTCTCAATATGCTTACGGGTAAGTACGGCGCCGCCGTCTGCCCCGTTGTCGCTCCCTTCTATAACGGCGAAACGCTGGGCGGCTACGTCGACCTGATAGCAGGCAAGGCGTATACATACGATAACGGCAAGGCGACCGAGATCGCTGTGCCCGACGACGCCAACATCGCCAACCTGACCGAGCTTATGCTCGAAGCGGTCGCTTCGCAGGACGAGGCTCTGATGGAAAAATATTTCGAGGGCGAAAAGCTGACCGCCGACGAGATTGTGTCGGGACTTAAAACGGGAATTATCGCGGGCGACATCGTGCCCGTATTTGCAGGCGCGCAGCAGATCGCCGCAGGTGTCGACCTCGCGCTTGATATAATGGCCAAGATTATGCCTACCGCCGATACCGTTGAGGACAGCGGTGTGGCCTGTGACCCCAACGGCGCGGCCGCCGCTATCGTCTTCAAGACGGTTGCCGACCCCTTCGTTGGCAAGATCTCGCTTTTCAAGGTGGTCTCGGGAAAGGTCACATCTTCTGCCAACCTTATAAACGCTCGCACAGGCGAGGAACAGCGCATCGGTAAGCTGCTCACCCCCAAGGGCGGAAAGCAGATCGACACCGCCGCTGTCGGTGCCGGTGATATCGGAGCCGTCACCAAGCTGAGCGACGTTATGACGGGCGACACCCTCTGTGACCCCGCCAAGAAGGTCACCCTCGAGGGTGTTGAGTATCCCAATCCGACCTTGTCGATGGCCGTCTACGCCGTCAAGAAGGGCGAGGAGGAGAAGATCGCGTCAGGACTTCTCAGGCTTATCGAGGAGGATCCGACCATCAAGTTTGCGCTTGACGCCGAAACGGGCGAGCAGATCCTTTCGGGTCTGGGCGAGTCACATCTTGACGTCATCGCCTCCAAACTCAAGAGCAAGTTTGCCGCCGATATGAAGCTTGAAGTGCCCAAGATCGCCTATCGCGAGGCCATTCGCAAGAAGGTCAAGGTGCAGGGCAGACATAAGAAGCAGTCGGGCGGCCACGGCCAGTTCGGCGATGTGTGGATCGAGTTTGAGCCGCACAGCGAGGGCACCGAAATGATATTCGAGGAGAAGATCTTCGGCGGAAGCGTGCCCAAGAACTTCTTCCCTGCGGTTGAAAAGGGTCTGCGCGACTCCTGCGCTCGCGGAGTTCTGGCAGGCTACCCCGTGGTCGGACTCAAGGCCACCCTTGTCGACGGCTCCTACCATCCGGTTGACTCATCCGAAATGGCCTTCAAGACGGCCGCGTCCATCGCCTATAAGACCGGTCTTGCGCAGGCCAATCCCGTCCTGCTTGAGCCCGTCGGCACGCTGACTGTGTTGGTGCCCGACGACTTTATGGGCGAGGTCATCGGCGATATCAACAAGCGCCGCGGCCGCGTTCTTGGTATGAATCCGACACACAACAAGCTCAGCGAGATCGTCGCTGAGGTTCCGATCGGCGAGATGCACGACTTCTCCACCGCTATGCGCTCGGTGACTCAGGGCAGAGCGAGCTTCACCCTCGAGTTTGCGAGGTATGAGGATATGCCCGAGTCGATGGCAAAGAAGATAATCGAGCAAGCAAAGGTCGAGGAATAAAAAGTTCAAGCGCCACTGCTGTTTTGGCAGTGGCGCTTTCGCCCTGTGCAAGCTGCGGTTTTTTGTTGTGTTTTGTCGACAAACGTGGTATAATTTCCCAAAGAGGTGAACCCTTATGAAAAAAGAAATACTTACGATGGAAAAGATCAAGAACGACCTCGGTATATTGAACAAGGAGAACAAAGTGCATATTGCGTTATATGTGCTGGGTCTTGTTTTGTTTGCCGGTCTTTTTGTGATCGATGTTGCTCGGTTACGTCGTCTTTACCTTGTATCAATAACATGCTTGGTTTTTGTGTTGGCTGTGTTTGTATACCGCTTGATAGTACGATTGGAATACAAAAAAATGGCAAAAACAGGTGGGTTTGAGGTATACACAGGAGGGCTGAGCAATAAGAAAATCAGTTGGTTTGTGAATTTTATGGTTGGTCGACGCTCTTTTTTGCTTTTTCGTCTTAACTTCTCAAAATACGGGTCTTTTTGGTTGAGCGAGTGGTACAGGAAGAACTGGGAAGAAATATATATGGGAATAACCGCAAACGGACTGTATAGCTCATCGGAGCCCGGTGACCTGTTCTACCTTGTGTGCAACAAGAGGGGAAAGGTGCTTATCGCATACCCCGCCAAGCTCTTCGAGTTTCCCGAGATAGACGGATAAATAAAAAGCCTGCTCAGCCGAGCAGGCTTTTTTGTATATGAAAGGTTGTGCGATGGGGGAAAACCATACTTTGTATTGCCTGTCCGCGTTTTATAATAAAATAAAGGTTCCCTCTGACGAGGGAGCTGGCGAAACCGCAGGTTTTGACTGAGGGAGAGAAGGAAAAATCGCACTACCCCTCCGTCTTTGCCTGCGGCAAATCCACCTCCCCTGACAAGTGGAGGCAAGAGTGGGTTGCAAGCTACAACAACTTCACACGCCTATCACTTATCCGCCTCATACAACTGCTTTGCATACAGCAGGTTGGCAAGGTTGGTGAATGGACGGTAGAAGAACATAAATCCGAAGAAGGATGACCATCCAAAATCGAAGAGTAAACCGGTAATGCCTAAAGCCTTGAATACCGTCGAGCCTATATATGCAACGGCGAAACTCAGCAAATCCCACAGGATAAAGGAGAGCCCGTAGAGATAGTATTTAAGGAATCTGCCCTTCATCGTGCCGAAGGATGCCTTCAGGGTTTCTTTTACCGAGCCTTCGTGCTTGGCAAAATGGTAGTTGCAGATGAAAAACTTATATCCGACAAAGGTTTCCGCAACTAAGATGGCAAACGAAATTAGGTAAAATACTATCACGCTGTCAAACGAATCCTCGTAGGTTCTGAACACAGTGCCGATAAGGTTCAGCAGGGTCGGCACCAAGCTGATGGCAACGATTTTGAATATGTTATCGCGGCTGAGGAAGGACTTGACATCGGAGAGGGAAGCCTTTCTTCCCTCGGTAACGCAGATGCCTACCCTGAAGAAAACTGCAACCAAAACGGGCAGCACGACAAGCTGAATTGCCAACCACAAAACGCCTGACAAAATCATAGTGTCCAGCGGTGCCCAGTCCCATAAAACGCGCCCGAGGACTATGTATGCCGTCGCCGCGAGCAGTTCGTATAAAGCGACGGGGAGCAGAAACTGCCCATAGTTTTTAATCAGGCTTTGCCTTGCCTGCTTTTTTATGGCTTTGAACATAACAACACCGCCTTTATTATAAGTGTAACACATATTCACATATTTGGCAAGAAATACAGCAGAAGATTTTGCTCTTCTGCAATTCTCGACAGAGAAGAGTAGCTGTGGTTGGTCGAGCCCAACGGGCCCGACAGGCCGGTAATGTTACCGAGGGTGTCGAAAGGGCGACAAATACAAGGTTAGCCGTCCTTCTGTTTCCAAGGAATATTATTCGTTATTCGAACAATGAGCTAATACGTCCGCCAATTGTAGTGTCTTTGACTTTAGTAATTACCCATTTCCCCTCCTTTTTTTCTATCCACCAACGAGCTGTCGTTTCATGTCCATATACCGTTTCTCCATCTGAATCAAAAGCTTCACATTCGATTTTTGCTAATATCCAGCCTTCCGAACCGTTATGGACAACAAGGTACCGCCTAATTTTCAAATCGACGGTGTCGATGTTTCTTTCATAGCGAGGATTGTGGATGTAATAAGACTCCAACGGAGTGCCCAAGACCTCAGAAGCGTCTTTTTCTCCATAGTATGTCGATTTAACATCCCTAAGGACAGAATTGGTATCTATCAATAGTGCAATATGTATACTAAGCAATATCAATACGATCAGTGTAATGATAAACAGCGGTTTGTGGTTAGATATAAACTTTAGCATCTTTTCACCTCAAAATGTTAAAAATAATCATTAAGACGTACGATAAATACCGTCTAACTGTTGTCCTCCAAAAAAGAACGTCACTGATATGCTGAAATCCTCTATCCTGCTTTTTCAATTGTAACTACAGAGTTGTCGTAGTCAATACGAATGCTGTATCCGAGCTGATCCATAAAATACGCTATTGACGAACTGTCAACGACGTATTCGTAACCAACCGACTTGAAACAGGCGGTATGGGTCGTGCCAGGCGCAGGCACAAGCATATTCGCCTCGTTGCCTTCTTCGCACAGCAGGTTCAGCTCGGTATCAAGTATATACTTCTTCGAGCCGTATTCGATCGCCGCGCGGGAGTTTATCTCCCAAGTCACAACGCAGCCTAATTCCTCCGCTATCTTGACAAGGGGAAGCTCGGCATACCGTTGGTCATAGTGTATCAGGGCGTAGCTGCCGTCGGTGATATCCTTATCGCACACAATAAGCCTGCAATTCATCTTTGCCGTTTCATTAAAGCCGTTGTCCTCTAAGAACTCGGCGCACCACTTCATAATAGCTTCCTTCGAGTGATCGTTGTTGACGGCAAGTTCCTCGTCGGTGAAGGAACCCGAGGCCCAATCTGAGATAACATCAATGATGTCGTTTTCGCGATCGAGGATCAATATCGGAGCGAACTGCTTGATATAATCAAAGTCCTTGGTACTGCAGAGAGCTTGAACACCCAAAAATTTGCCACCCATATTGTTTGCGTTCAGGTCGCTTAAAAAGTCCTGCAATTCGTAGTCGACCGAAAAACTGTCAGCCTCGCCGTCGTTGATTACAATAAAATGACTGTACAATTTGTACACGGAGGTGTCTTGCAAACGAACGATTGCCTCAAGGTCGGCTTCGATGTCGGAGGGCAACTCGATGATACCGACCTCATATATTGTTTCGA
>JAZTZA010000126.1:0-7797 GCA_045637185.1 Acutalibacteraceae bacterium | reverse complement strand
CCTGCGTTATAGTCACTTGCCATAATAACGTGACGCTTATCTATCTCACGAATAGCCTTAATCGCATCCTTAAAGAATTTTTGAATAGAAGCTACCCACTCGGAACTATCCCTCATAGCGGTAGCAACATCTGCGGGATAGGGTTCGTTCCAAATTTCATAAACGGCAATCTGCGGGTCATCCTTATATCTCTTTGCGAGTTCTCTCCAAATAGGGATATATTTCTCTCTCGCAAACTGAACTATACCGGCATCGTCCTGAGGAACGGGATAATCGTGTAAATCAAGTTGAATATACATACCCTGCTTCTCAATAAGCTTAACCTCGGGATCAACAAACTCATCAATAAATTTGTTTATACCCTCTTCGTTATATCCACCACAATACTCTATTTTATCGCAGGTAAGACCCTCATTCTCGCCCGAATCACCACGAACGTGAATAGCCAAACGAATAATGTTACATTTTAGATTTTTGAAGTGAGCCGCAACATCGCCTGCATCTCCGTGAAGCTTTGTTTCTGTAGCACTACAGCTCTGACAACGAGCCATACCGAAAAGATTCACGGGCTTGCCCGATTCTGTCTCAAAATAACGGGGACCCTCTGTGTTTTTACTAAGTCTTAACCATTCCATAATTTACCTTAACCTTTCAGGACACATTTTTGAATTTTGGCTGATAATATCCGCAAAAAAATCGCAATTATAATTGTATTATTTTACTGTATTATTATAAACCGACCATTATTTACCCACATTATATATGCTTTGCTCACAAAAAGCAACCCTTTTTTATTAAATTTATTGTGCAAATTACAAAAAGAATAATATCAGAAAAAAACTCAAGTTTTGTTAAGATAAAATAGTGATTTAAAGTGAAAATTTGCTTTAATAGCCGCAATAAATTAAAAAAGCAGTAAGAATTAAGCTTTCAATTTAAAATGTGATTTATGTTGCAAAATAAAAATATTTATTAAACACTCAAAAAACACTTGATTTTTTAAAAGTTTTAGAGTATAATATCAAGGCACGTTTGGAGAGATGGCTGAGCTGGTCTAAGGCGCACGATTGGAAATCGTGTGTGCGTTAATAGCGCACCGGGGGTTCGAATCCCCCTCTCTCCGCCAGAAAAGACCCCACATTTGTCTATGACAAATGTGGGTTCTTTTCAACTAAAGCCGTCCTTGCGGACGGGATAAATCCCACTTGCGTGGGATGAAATCACTTCGTGATAAAATCCGACTTCGGCGGGAGAAGGTCGGATTTAATTTCATCTGCGAAGCAGATTTCATCCGAGCATCACTCGGATTTCATCGCGCCTTGCGCGATTTCATTGAAAAGATAAGAAATCTGTATTATAATCATCATAAAGAGGTGATTTCAATGGCTGAAAATAAACTTGCTGATATTTCGACAGAGTTTGCAATACAGATATTAAAACTGACCGATGGCATCAAAGGGCATTATTCTTTATCAAATCAACTTGAGCGAAGCGGCACAAGCATTGGAGCAAACATCCGTGAAGCAAAATATGCGCATAGTCGCCCTGACTTTATTGCAAAACTGCAGATTGCGCTTAAAGAGTGTTATGAAACAGAATACTGGATTGAAATTGCGCAAAAATCAGAATTGATTTCCGAAGATCGTGCAAAAATTATTTTGCACGATTGTGGCTCAATACGAAGAATGCTTATTTCCTGCATTAACAGCGCAAAGGAGAACCATAATGGATAGATCACAAAAAACAGAAATTGTCAATATGTGCATGATATATAAAGATGATCTTGTTTTGGTTCAGGATAAGCTTGACAGAGAGTACAAAGGTTTCTGTTTTCCCGGCGGTCATGTTGAGATGAACGAATCTTTATCAGATGCTGTGATACGAGAAGTTTATGAAGAAACCGGACTAACTATTTCATCCCCTATGCTTTGCGGAACAAAGGATTGGATCAATGATGACGGATCAAGGTATTTGGCACTGTTTTATAAGACAGATAAGTTTAGCGGTGAAATAAGATCATCTGAAGAAGGAGAAGTTTGTTGGATGCCTCTTGATGAGTTGTTGTCAAAGGGCGACCGACTTTCTTTGGATATGGAGAACATGATCAAAATATTCTTGAATGATAATTTAAGTGAGTTTTTCTATTATAAAGAGAACGGAAAATGGGAATACGAGCTGAAATAGACAGACTCTACTTTTGGTCGTTTTTTCAACGAAATAAATCCCTTGCGGGATTTGTGAAATGCGCTACGCGCGTGAAATATTGCTTTGCAATGTGAAATGCCTGCGGGCGTGGGTGGATTTCATTTCACGTTTTGCCGCAAGACAAAATATCTCGTTTATTACAATTCATTGAAACGCGACGGGTTTTATGCTATACTCAACCTAGCGAATATCAATGAACAGAGGTGACGCGTGTGTGTTCAAAACTTAAAAACCCTGTCTTGCTCGTTCACGGAATGGGTTTTCGCGACAACAATCTCATCGGCTATTGGGGAAGAATTCCAAAAGCACTTGAAGAAATGGGTTGTAATGTATATTTCGGCCATCAGGACAGCAACGCGGACATCGAGACAAACGGCAAGCATCTGGCCCGTAGGATAGACAGCATCCTTCAGGAGACCGGAGCAGAGAAGGTGAACATCATCGCACATTCAAAAGGCGGTCTCGATAGTCGCTATGCGATCTCGTCCTTGGGTATGGGCGACAAGGTGGCCTCGCTTACTACCGTAGCAACGCCCCATCACGGCTCAAAAACCGTCGACCGACTGATGAAGCTTCCTCTCTGGCTTATCAAATTTGTGAGTTTTTGTGCTGACTGCTGGTTTCGCCTGTTGGGTGACAGCAATCCAAACACTTACAAAACAATACGCGCATTCACCACAGAAATGGCGGCGAAGTTCAACGTCGAAAACCCGAACTATAAGGGCGTGCTTTACCAAAGTTATGCGTTTGTGATGAAAAAGCCGTCAAGCGACCTTCTTATGTGGTTTCCCAACCTTGTCGTAAGGCATATTGAAGGGGAAAACGACGGCCTGCTTACTCCCGAATCTGTAAAATGGGGCAACTTTAAGGGTACTTATCGCGGGGTCGGTAAAAGGGGTATATCTCATCTTGATGAAATTGATCTGCGCCGAAGACCGCTATCAAAAGTGACGGGCGACGGCCTGTCGGACATTGTGGAGATTTATAGAGAAATTGTAACCGATTTAATAAACAACGGCCTTTAGTCAGTCCCGTGTGCCTTTCGTCCCGAACAAAAAGAACAATCTGTTAATAAACTTTGAATAATTTGTAAATATTGCATAAGAACCATCTTCTTTAGTTGAAAAATTATAGCAATATCGCTATAATGGAAGCAAAGGGAGGGATTGGTAATGAAATTTACAAATTTGACCAAAAGATTGCTTAGTGCGGTTTTGATATTCTCAATTTTCCTTACCCTTTCCGCCTGCACTCAAGCGGACAACACCTCCGCACAAAGCAAGGCGAGCAGCGAGCAGACCCAAAGCCAAAGTGAAAGCGAGGGGTACGCTTTTACAAAAGGCGAGGGGATGAATGTGGTAAGCCTTTCGGGAGAAGAATATGAGTTTTTGGCTATGGAGACTGAACTTATCTGTATCGGCGAGTTGAAGTTTGAGGGCAGTATAAAGGACGAAAAGCAGTTGCCCGAAGAATGGTTTTATTACTATAAGGCGGGACTTTATTCAATAAACGGAGATAAAACTCATAATATTTTGATTAGAGTTTTCCCCGACAACGAGTGGTACGGCGTTTACCGCAAGTGCAGTCTGCCGCCCTTTGACTTTTCGATAGATAACTGTAGCCGTTTAGAACTTATTATCGACAGAGGCGATATGGAAGCAAATGCAAAGCATTTAACTTGCGGTAGAGGAATGACTGACAGGGCGGAGATTGCCGATTTTTTGGCTGACGTGCGGTCGCAGAAGAACCCTGACGAAGCGGGACTGTACGATTTGGTGCGAAGGCCCGAAGGAACATTGGACTACGATTGTTATAAATGTATTTACGGTTATTTTGAGGAAGAGCCCAAGTTGGTGATTCGTATGCGGGTCAACTCTTATAACATTAAGACCGGCAAGGCCTATTCGGTTAGGATAGGGGATAAGGAATATGTTTTGCCGAACGAATGGCTTGAAAAGCTTTAATACGGTTGACATATCGCCTACATAGAAAAGAGGGAGTCAGGATGAGAATCATTCGAATTGCAGTCGTGGTTTTGTGCTGCGTTAGCCTACTTTTGCTGACGGGTTGCACCCTGTCGGACAACACAACCGCACAAAGTAAGGCGAGCAGCGAGCAGACTCAGAGCGAGTTGCATTTAGGGGTTTTCTCTTATGACGATGATTGCAGAAAGTATCAAAATGATTGGTCGTCTTTGAAGGAGATTTTTGTTAATACAGAAAAGACAGAAATTAAGGATTTCAAACAAGCAGTAGAACACGCTAAAAATGAGTGTGTTGTGGAGTATGATACGATAGATGTCGATTATGATGCGACAGCGGAAATTTATAGAGTTTGTTTTTATAAGTATGAATGGCTTGGTGGAGACCAGAGTGTGTATTTGGGCAAAGACGGCGTTACTCAAATGATGGTTTTCGGTGAATAGCATATTGTTTTGAGTTAAGTACGGTTTGAGCGCACAAACAATAGTAGCTTTAATACAAACGGCAACCGCAGCTTAATTGAAAGTTGCGGTTACCTTCCTTTTATGCTATAATATCGCAAAAAGGCGGTGATTCTGTGAGTAAGATCCTTGGCTCTTGGAGCGGAATGAGAAAATACTTAGAGCAAGAAATGTTGGCTGATTCCTTGAAGGGAAGAGTCAGATACGGCTGTACTGCCTATGTCGGTATGGACGGATGCCATATTTTTGAACTCTGTATTGACGGAAAGCAATTCAAGCGGTTTTCTTGGGAAACCGTAAACACTTACTTTTTGGATAACGGATACACGGCCAATAAAAATCCAATCGGAATCAGCGAATATTGGTCAGAGTTTGAGTCTTTGTTGGACAAATATTCTATAAATGATCGCACGGAATATACCGACGAAGAGTTGTGTAATGCGTTAGAGGTATATCGATCCCAAAATATTCAAGACAGCATACGGTCAACAGATCCGCTTGTGAGAATGTTTGCTATTCTTGACAAACGGCTTGGAAAACGAACGCTAATCAAGCTCAAGGAAGAACTTGTTTCACAGCCCCAATGGCTGCAACAGATATACGAGCTGCGGTTTTCTGCAGAATTGGCTTAGATTGAATTTTGCATCTCTTAACATCATAAAAGGCGGTGATGGCTTTGAAGAAGAAATGGGTCAGGATAACGGCGCTTATACTCTCCGTTTTGGCGGCGGTGGGTGTTGCGGCGGTTGTTTTGGTATACAACGGCGTGATAATACTCAACGGCCTTTCTGCCCGTAAATACGAGGTAAGAGGGGTCGACGTCCCGGCATATCAGGGGGAGATAGACTGGCAGACCCTCTCCGAACAAGACATCTCTTTCGCCTTCATCAAGGCCACCGAGGGAAGCAGCTTCGTCGACAAGAGGTTCGGCTATAACTTCGCGCAGGCGCAGGCCACCGACCTTGCCGTCGGGGCGTACCACTTTTTCAGCTACGACAGCGAGGGCAGGACTCAGGCGGAGCATTTCATCGACACCGTCGAGGCCTTTGAGGGAATGCTGCCTCCTGTGGTAGACCTTGAGTTTTACGGCGACAAAGAGAAAAATCCGCCCGAAAGGGAATACGTCGACGAGCAGTTAAAGACGATGCTCTCGATGCTGGAGGAGCATTACGGTCAAAAGCCGATAATCTACGCGACCGAAACATCCTATGAGCTCTACCTGTCGGGTGACTACGGTGAGTATGACATCTGGATAAGGAACGTCATCACAAGGCCGAGGATGTCCGACGGCAGACGGTGGACCTTCTGGCAGTATACCAACCGTGAGCGGCTTGACGGCTACAACGGGGACGAAAGATACATAGACGTAAACGTGTTTAACGGCGGCCTTGACCGCTATAAGGAGTATTTGAACAAAAACTCATATAAGCCTGAGGGATGAAGATAAAGGGTGTTTTAGATGGTTTCACTGTTACTTGCGGTAATATATCTCGCGTTTATAGGGCTTGGCTTGCCCGACTCGTTGCTCGGCGCCGCGTGGCCCGTGATGGTGGGCGACCTTAACGCATCCCTCTCTTACGCAGGGATAGTTTCGCTGATAATCTCCTGCGGCACCGTTATATCGAGCCTTATGTCCGACAGGCTGAC
Organism: Acutalibacteraceae bacterium; assembly: GCA_045637185.1. GTDB lineage: Bacteria > Bacillota > Clostridia > Oscillospirales > Acutalibacteraceae > RGIG2206. Next base: position 1,502 of record JAZTZA010000126.1, on the reverse strand, counting down.
GCGCCGATGGGGAGCGGGACTTGTCACCGCAGTAAGCATTGGCTTGACGGCAGGTGCCTTGCTCGGCTTTTCGATGTCCAATTCGTTTGTTGCGCTCTGCCTTTTGGCCGTGCCCTACGGACTTGGCGCAGGTGCGGTCGACGCGGCGCTGAACAACTATGTCGCCGTCCACTACGCATCGCGGCATATGAGCTGGCTCCACTGTTTTTGGGGAGTCGGAGCGACGGTCGGCCCCTATATAATGGGCTGGGCGATAGGCCGCGGCCACGGCTGGAGAATGGGCTACGGCTCGGTGGCCTTGGTGCAGGTAATCATATCGGTGATACTCTTTGTCTCACTGCCTTTTTGGAAGAAAAGGGGAGACCCCGACGGTCAGGCCGAAAACTATGAAGCACCCATCGGGCTGAAAGGCGCGATGAAAATCAGGGGTGTAAAATCGATACTGCTGGCCTTTTTCGGCTACTGCGCTTTTGAGGCAACGGCAGGCCTTTGGGCGAGCAGTTACCTTGTTGAATATCGGAGTGTCGACGCCGAAACGGCGGCCAATTTCGCCTCGCTTTTCTTTTTGGGCATAACGGCAGGAAGGTTTTTGAGCGGCTTTGTTGCAGACCGAATGGGAGATAAAAGAATGATACGCCTCGGCATCGGCATAATGCTGGCTGGGGCGGTGATGGTGGTGTTACCGCTGTCTACCGCCGCCCTTGCCCTCGCAGGTCTTGTTGTGATGGGACTGGGTGCCGCACCCGTTTACCCCTGTGTAATTCACTCCACCCCTGCCAACTTCGGAAAGGAAAACTCCCACGCCATCGTCGGCATACAGATGGCTTCTGCCTACGTCGGCACGATGGTTGCGCCGACTGTGTTCGGCTTGCTCGCGCAGCACGTCAATATCGCCCTCTATCCCGTCTATCTCGCCGTCTTTGTTTTGCTCCAGCTTTTGATGACCGAGAGGGTCAACAGGGTGTGCAAGAATTGAAAAAGGAGAAAGGCTCTCAAGCCTTTCTCCTTTTTGATTTGTACGGAAGGTTATGTTTTTGCTTTTTTCTTTTCCTCTTTGTCTTCGGCCAACATTCTCTTCGCTATCGTTGCCATCATGCGATCTGAATCGTGGTTTGGATCATCATAAACATCTAGACACGGATCGTCCTCGGGGTATGGTTCTGCGGCATTCATTATTGCTTCAAGTTGGTCTATTTGCTCAGATGTAAAATTCCACGCCATTCTTCTATTTTCCCTCTTTCAGCAGGGAGTAGTTGCCGGTCAGCAGGGCAACCGTGCCGCTGTAAAGCTTGAGCGGATCGCTGAGGAACTGCTCCTTTACCGCCTCGGCCTGCAGCTTGTCGGGCAGCCAAAGCTTGATCTCAAGCAGCTTTTGGTCGCCGTCAAGCACCGCGCATACCACATCGAACCCGCGCTCCAACGGAGTGATCTCGACGGTGTTTTCGCGGTCGGTGCGCAGTCGGGTCAAGGCGGCGAGGGCGGCCTTCGCCGCCTTTTCCTTG
>JAZTZA010000125.1:0-2800 GCA_045637185.1 Acutalibacteraceae bacterium | reverse complement strand
AATGGTACAATGGCGGTGTTATCGGTGCAACGGGTATGGCCTGTCAGCGTTTTCTGACCCTGCTTGAGAACCATCCTTGGTTTGAGGTAAAGGTTATTGCGGCAAGTCCCCGTTCCGCAGGAAAAACATACGAAGAGGCTGTCGGCAAGCGTTGGGCTATGAAAACTCCTATGCCTGAAAAGTTTGCCAAGATGACCGTTATGAACGCTACCGAGGACGTAAATACTATCGCTCAGATGGTCGATTTCGTCTTCTGCGCCGTTGATATGCCCAAGGCAGAGATCCGCGCTCTTGAGGAAATGTATGCCAAGGCTGAGTGCCCCGTTATGTCCAACAACAGTGCTCATCGCGGAACCGAGGACGTACCGATGATCATCCCCGAACTCAACGCTCATCACGCTGAGATCATCCACGCACAGAGAAAGCGTCTTGGAACTAAGCGCGGCTTTATCAGCGTTAAGTCCAACTGCTCGCTGCAGAGCTATGTACCTGCCCTTTATCCGCTTGATAAGGAGTTTGGCGTTAAGAAGGTACTTGTATGTACATATCAGGCTATCTCGGGTGCAGGCAAGACCTTTGAGACCTTCCCTGAGATCGTTGATAACGTCATTCCATACATCGGCGGTGAAGAAGAAAAGTCAGAGCAGGAGCCGCTTAAGATCTGGGGTAAGATCGAAGGCGACCGCATTGTTAATTCAACCAAGCCTGCTTTTACTGCTCAGTGTCTGCGTGTTCCCGTTTCCGACGGACACACCGCCGCAGTTTTCGTTGACTTTGATAAGAAGCCGACCAAGGAAGATATGATAAGAATTTGGGGCGAGTTCGCAGGACGCGCTCAGGAGCTTGAGCTTCCCAGCGGACCCAAGCAGTTCCTCCACTATTTCTACGAGGACAATATGCCTCAGGCTAAGCTAAACCGCGATTTAGAGGGCGGTATGGCTGTATCCATCGGTCGTTTGCGCGAGGATACCCAGTACGATTACAAGTTTGTCTGCCTTTCTCACAATACCCTGCGCGGTGCCGCAGGCGGTGCAGTATTGATGGCCGAGTTGCTCTGCGCTGAAGGCTATCTTGACTAATACTTCTTTTAATTCTGTATTTTTTCTGTGAGGTGTCTTATATGAAGAACACATTGTTTAAGGGCGCCGGCGTTGCCTTGGTAACCCCTATGCATTCTGACGGAAGCATCAACTACGAAAAGCTCAAGGAGCTTGTTGATTTTCAGATCGACAACGGCACCGATGCTATTATTGCCGTCGGAACGACCGGCGAGGCGTCTACCCTTTCGGTCAAGGAGCATATGAGCGCCATCGAGGCCACCATTAAGTATGCCGACGGTCGCGTACCTGTTATTGCAGGCACCGGAAGCAACGACACTATGTCAGCCATCGAGTATTCCAAAGAGGCCGCAAGTATGGGAGCCGACGGACTTCTCTCCATTACTCCATACTACAACAAGACCTCTCAGGCAGGCCTGATCGCCCACTTCACCAAGATCGCCGACAGCGTTGACTGCCCCATAATTCTCTACAACGTTCCTTCTCGCACAGGCACTGCATTCAAGAGCGAGACCTACGCCGTATTGGCCGACCACGAGAACATCGTCGGTATCAAAGAGGCTAATTCCAATCTCTCTATGATGGCTCACACCATCGCCCTTTGCGGTGATAAGGTGGATATCTATTCGGGTAACGATGACGAAGTTCTCCCCTGCTTGTCCTTGGGCGGCTCAGGCGTAATTTCGGTGCTTTCAAACGTCGCTCCCCGTGCTGTTCACGATATGTGCTATGACTATTTTGAGGGCAGACTTGAGTCGGCCCGTAGGATTCAGCTAAAGTATGTTGACCTTATCGCCGCTCTTTTCAGCGACGTCAGCCCCATTCCCGTTAAGGAAGCAATGAATATGATGGGCTTTGACGTCGGCGAGTGCCGTCTGCCTCTTGTTCGTATGAGCGAGGAAGGCAGAAAGAACCTGATGAACGAGCTTCGCAAGGTGGAACTTATCTAAAATTCTGCGGTGAGCACCTGCTCACTTTAGAAGGATGTGTTGATTTTGGTTAATATCATTTTAAGCGGTTGTTGCGGTAAAATGGGCCGCGTTATACGCGATTGCGTTGATAAGCGCGATGACTGCAGGATCGTCGCAGGGGTCGACCTTGTCAGCGATTCTCAGGCCGACTTCCCTATTGTTTCAAATTTTTGCGACATCGAAACCAACGCCGATGTAATTATCGATTTCAGCCACCCCTCTGTACTTGACAGCCTGCTTGAATATGCTGAAAAAACAGGTGTTGCGGTCGTTTTGGCAACCACCGGGTATTCCGAGGAACAGGTAGCAAAAATTCACGAATACGCCAATCGTATTCCCCTCTTCTTTACATTTAATATGTCGCTCGGCATCAACCTTATGGTTGAACTTGTCAAAAAGGCGACCTGCATCCTTGCGGACGGATTTGACATCGAGGTCGTCGAGGCACACCATAATCAAAAGGTCGACGCCCCGAGTGGAACTGCAATAATGCTGACCAACGCGATTCAAAGCGCTTTGAATGAGGATTACAACATCGTTTATGATCGACATTCGACCAGAAACAAGCGAGACGCCAAGGAAATCGGCGTTCATTCGATTCGCGGCGGTACTATCGTCGGTGAACATTCGGTTATTTTTGCCGGACACGATGAGATATTCAAGCTTTCTCACTCAGCAGGTTCAAAGGAGATATTTGCCGTAGGCTCGTTAAAGGCAGCCTTATTTATCGTCGGAAAGCCTGTTGGTCTCTATTCAATGAGCGATATGATG
>JAZTZA010000124.1:0-4750 GCA_045637185.1 Acutalibacteraceae bacterium | reverse complement strand
CCTTGGCTCACAGAACGACATGGCTCCGATCCGACTTGCCTTTGGCGAATAAAACTGGCCAAGTGTCCTTAAGAACACTTGGCCAACGCGCTCGGCGTTTTTTGCGGCCGCTCAGGGTCGCGTCTTAGTTTTCTCGGCGGAAATGTATTTCAGCTTGGTAGCCATTCCGCCGCGTATGTGGCGCTGTGCCTTGTTGACATCGAGCACCTTTTTGACCTCGCGGTAAAGCTGCGGCTCGATATATTTAAGCCGCTGAGCAACATCCTTATGCACTGTGGATTTGCTGATTTTGAACACCTTTGCAGCTGCGCGGACGGTTGCTCCCGTTTCCAATATGTACTCCCCCAAAACAACCGCTCTGTCCGCTGTCGTCTCCCTCATACAACCAACTCCTAAAAGGACTAATAAATTGTATGAGTGGGGATTTTAATTTATGAATGAATGTGCAAGCCTTACGAAAACTGCGAATTGTAAAGGGCGCTGTAAAATCCGCCCAGCTTTATCAGCTCGTCGTGATTGCCCTGCTCGGTGATCTCGCCGTCACGCACCACAAGGATAGTATCGGCGTTCTGTATCGTCGACAAGCGGTGTGCGATGACGAAGCAGGTCCTGCCCTTCATCAGCTCGTTCATCGCCTCCTGAATCTGTATCTCGGTCCTTGAGTCGACATTGGAGGTGGCCTCGTCAAGTATAAGCATCGGCGCATCCGAGAGCATCGCTCTCGCGATGGTGATGAGCTGGCGCTGTCCCTTCGAGATATTGACTCCGTCATCCGACAATACGGTATCATAGCCGTCGGGCAGGCTCTCGATGTAGCCGTCGATGCGGGCCGCCTTTGCCGCCGCACGCACCTGCTCGGGCGTTGCGTCCTCCCTGCCGTAGACGATGTTGTCGTAGATGGTGCCGTGGAAGAGCCAGGTGTCCTGCAGTACCATCGTGAAGGCCTTTCTGAGTTCCTCGCGCTTTATCTTCACGCTCGGCACCGAATCGATACGTATTTCTCCCTTTTGGGCGTCGTAAAAGCGCATCAACAGGTTGATTATGGTGGTCTTGCCTGCTCCCGTCGGGCCGACGATGGCAACCGTCTGTCCCGCCTTTGCGGTAACGTTGACACCTTTTAGCACCGTTCTGTCGGGCGTGTAGCCGAAGTCGACATCGCAGATGTCCACCCTGCCCTCGACTCCGTCGAGCCCTACTGCATCGGGGGCATCAAGCGGCTCAGGCTCCTCGTCAAGCACGCGAAAAACGCGCTCGGCCGCCGACAGAGCCGACTGGAACTCGTGGAGAATGTTCGAAAACTCGTTTATGGGGCCGGCAAACTTGCGCGAGTACTGGACGAACTGTGCCACACCGCCGAGGGTGATAAATAGCATCGAGCTTTCCAATACCCTTCCGCTTTGGGAATACATATACAGTATTCCGCCGAAGACGGCCACGAGGGATATCGAGATGTTGTTGATAAGGTTGATGGTCGGAAAGAGCATCGCGGCGTTATATTCCGCGTCGTAGCAGGCAGTCATAGCCTCCTCGTTGCGACGGCCGAACCGTTCGGCTATTACGTCCTGTCGGCCGTAGGCCTGAATACTCCTTGCACCCGACAGCATCTCCTCGGCATAGCCGTTGAGCTCACCGTACTTCTTTGAGCGTGCGCGGAAAAGGGGGCGCACCTTTTTGGAGCGGAATCGGGTAAAGAGTATCGACACGGGGACGGTAAAGAGGAATATCAGCATCATCGGCCTTGAAATGCGCCACATAAAAATGAGGGAGCCGAACACCGTATACACGCTGGTCATTATCTGCACAAGGTCGTGGGACAAGGTGCTGTTGACGGTGTCGATGTCGTAGGACAGATGGCTGATTATATCACCTGTCGCGTGGGTGTCGAAGTAGTTGACGGGCAGGGTGTTGAGCTTTTCAAAAAGCTGCTTGCGCATCTGATAGGTTATCCTCTGGCTGAGGTGTATCATAATTATTGCAAGCAGGTAGGAAAGCAGAGCCGACACCGCGTAGCAGATTATCATAATGATGACGTTCTGCCACACCTCAGGAAAATCAACTCCGCCGACCTGCTCTATCGCATCAATCGCGGCACCCGAATAGCGCGGGCCCAGCAAAGAGAGCTGGTTTGCGAGCAGGGTGAATATCACCGCAGGGATAAAGAGTGGCCACTGCCGCAGGACGTATCCGCCGAGCCGCAGCATTATGCCGCGTTTTCTTGCCGAGCGCTGTTTTGAGGTCTCCTTTTTAATATCCTTACTCAACGAAGGCACCTCCCATCTGCGACTCGCTTATCTCTCGGTAGGGGGCACAGCTTTCGAGCAACTGCTCGTGCTTGCCGTAGCCAATCACTCTGCCCTCGTCGAGAACCAATATCATATCACAGTTTTTGACCGAGCTGATGCGCTGTGCCACCGTAATAACGGTAGAGTCGGCCATCTGCTCCGAAAGAGCGCCTCTGAGGGTGGCGTCGGTCTTGTAGTCGAGGGCCGACGAGGAGTCGTCGAGGATAAGTATCTCGGGACGGGATGCAAGGGCCCTCGCGATAAGTATGCGCTGGCGCTGGCCGCCCGACACGTTGGTACCTTTTGAGGAAAGCATACGCTGATATCCGCCCTCAGCGGCGGTGATGAAGTCGTGAGCCTGCGCTATTTTTGCCGCGCGGACGACCTCCTCATCCGATATATCCCTGCCGAAGCGGATGTTCTCCTCCACCGTGTCGGCATAGACAAAATCGTTCTGCAGGGCGACGCCGAACATATCGGTCAGCTCCTGTCGGGTGTAGGAGGTGAGATTGCGCCCGTTTATCCTTATCTCGCCCGAATCGATGTCGTAAAAGCGCAAAAGCAGCTTGACGAAGGTGGATTTTCCGCTTCCCGTAGCACCGATGATGCCGAGACTGCCCCCTCGCTCGATAGAAAGGCTTATGTTGTCAAGATTGGGCTTTTTGCCGAGGTAGGAGAAGGTGACGTTTTCAAATACGATGTGGGGGTCGTCCTTCGTTACTTCGTCCGACTCTGTGACAAAGAAGTCGTCGGGTGTGGTCAGCACCTCGCTGATTCGACGGGCAGAAGCGGCGCACTTGGTATACATCACGAACATACGCGAAAGGGACATCATCGCCATCGAAATGAGGGTAAAGTACTGCATAAAAGCAATGACCGTCGCCGCCGACGAATTGCCCCTTGACACCTGAAAGGCCGCCATAGCGACCACCCCTGCTATACCCAGATTCATAAAGAGGGTCATAACGGGGTTGACGCTTCCCATAACGATGCCCGCGTGCCTCTCCTGCTTGGAAAGGTCGCGATTAACGCGGTCATAACGGCGGTTTTCGTACTCGTTCTTGGACAGCGCCTTTATGACCCGTATGCCCTGCACGTCCTCACGTGCGACGCGAACCATATTGTCGACCGCCTTTTGCACCTTGACGTAAAGGGGCACGCCCCTGCGCGACACGCCGTAGACGGTAAAGAAAATAAAGGGCAGGGTGGCTATCATAACGAGGGCGAGGGCGCGGTCCATTATAAGCGTAATAGTGACACCGCCGAGCAACAGCATCGGCGCACGCACACCCATTCGCTGCATCATACCGACGAAGTTGTGAACGTTGTAGGTATCGGTGGTGATGCGCGATTCAAGTGACGGAATGGTAAAGCGGTCGGTGTCGCGTGCCGACAGATACAATGTCTTGGTGAAAAGGTCGCTTCGCATCGCCCTTGTGAAATCGGTGGTGACACGGGAGGCCATTTGGTTGGCAACGATGTTGCCGACACAGGCGATGACGGCGAATATTACCATAAGCACGCCGTACCACACCACCTTGCCGACGTCAAGGGTGATGATGACGTTTTCAAGTATGTGGGTCAGTATGTATGGCAGGATAAGCTCTGCCACGGTGCCGAGCACCTTGATGGAAAGCCCCACCGCCATGCGCAGCTTATAGGGCTTGAGATAACCGAGTATATGCTTCATTTCTGTTCTCCCTCTTGACTGAGCGCCGATTTTGCCCGTTCTTCCATTCGCGCAAGCACCGAATAAAAGACCTCCAGCTCCTCTTCGGGTATGCCGTCGGAAATAAGGTCGTTCCACTCCTTCGCAACGGAGCGCACCTGCGGCAGTACAGCCGACATCTTATCGGTTGGATAGACGAGCAGTCGCCGTTTATCCTCGGCGCTTGCCTCGCGGCGCACGTATCCCCTCTCCTCAAGCTGAGTCAGGGCGCGCGCAACGGTGCTCTTGTTAAGGCATATCTCCCGCGCGATCTCCTCCTGCGAGGAGCCTGCCATTCGGCAGACCGCCAATATAAAGGTGTGATGTCCTGCGCACAGGCCGTCCACCTGCAACCTTGCAGTCCTGAAGACCGACTGCGAGCGGCTGATGTTGTTAAGCATCTTCATAAATTTCGGCATAGGCTTCTCCCGACATAATAATAGTTGCAACCGCAACGGTTGTGTATGCAACTATTATATTGTCACATTAAGTAAAAGTCAACATTTTTTGCATCTTGACATAATGGCGCAGGAGTGCTATATTAAAACACGAACATTTGTTCGTTAATTTTCCGCAAAGGAGGGCTCACCCGATGGAGCGGGTCATTTTGCACAGCGATTGCAACTGCTTTTACGCATCGGTGGAGTGCCTCAAGCGCCCCGACCTGCGCGGTAAGCCGGTTGCGGTGGGCGGAGACGTTGAGCAACGGCACGGCATCATTCTCGCCAAGAACGAGTTGGCCAAGCGGTACGGGGTCAAG
>JAZTZA010000123.1:0-3528 GCA_045637185.1 Acutalibacteraceae bacterium | reverse complement strand
TGATGAAGATGCCCCTGACCGCCATTTTATTTGGTGTAGAGGTGCTCGGCTTCGGCGAGAATATTTTGTTTGCGCTGATATGCTCGGCGGCGGCCTATCTGATCACCGAGATATTTGCGGTTGAGTCGATAAGCGACTATGTCCTCGACCACAGAATTCATTCGAGCAACAAGGGAATTACGCCGAAAACTGTCGAAAGGACCTTTGTGATAGAAAAGAACTCCTTTGCCGTCGGTAAGGAGATTAGGGATATTTTCTGGCCGTACAATTTCAATATTTTGTCGGTTGAAAAGGCGGACCCTGATAGCCTTTCGCACCTTCTTAACGCAGGGGACGTCATAACGGTGCATTACACCACCTACGACGAGGAGAAAACGTTAAAAGAGCTTTCGGCCGTTATAGATGAGATAAAATAAAAAAGGAAGACACCTCGGGTGTCTTCCTTTTTTATTTTAGTGCTTTTACACCGGATATCCGATCTTTTTCATCGCCTTAGCGACGGTGCGGTGGGCGACGCGGCGTGCGCTGTCGGCACCCTTGGCGCACAACTCGTTGAGGTAATCCTTCTCACCGATGACCTGCGCGTACTTCTCCTGAACGGGACGCAGGGTCTCGATGACCGCCTCGGCAACGGCAGGCTTGAACTCGCCGTAGCCCTTGCCCTCAAACTCGGCTTCGATCTGCTCATAGCTCTTGCCTGTGCAGGCGGAATAGATAGTCATCAGGTTGTTGATGCCGTCCTTGCCGTCGGCATAGCGGACGCAGGCCTCGCTGTCGGTGACGGCACGCTTGAACTTGCGCATAATGTCGTCGGGCTTGTCGAGGATGGCCACCCAGGAGTTGATGTTCTCATCCGACTTGGACATCTTCTTGGTGGGGTCCTGCAGGGACATAACCTTGGCACCGACCTTTGCGATGTAGGGCTCGGGCACGACGAAGGTGGGGGAATAGAGGGTGTTGAATCTCTCGGCGATGTTGCGGGTCAGCTCAAGGTGCTGCTTCTGGTCCTGTCCGATGGGGACGAGGTCGGTCTGGTAAAGCAGGATGTCGGCCGCCATCAGCGTAGGATATGTAAAGAGACCTGCGTTGACGTTGTCGGCGTGCTTTAGCGACTTGTCCTTGAACTGAGTCATTCGCGACAGCTCACCGAACTGGGTGTAGCAGTTGAGCAGCCACGCGAGCTGAGAATGCTCGGGTATCTGCGACTGCAGGGCGATGATGCTCTTTTCGGGGTCAAGGCCGATGGCGATGAGCAGAGCAAAGGTACTTTTGATCTGCTCGCGCAGCTTTGCAGGCTCCTGACGGACGGTGATGGCGTGCAGGTCGGCGACCATATACATCGTGTCGAATTCGCCGCTTTGCTGCATCGCGACCCAGTTTTTGAGTGCGCCGAGGTAGTTGCCGAGGGTGAGCATACCGCTCGGCTGGATTGCGCTGTAAACGCGCTTCTTTCTGATATCTTCCATATTGGACCGACCTTTCTTAAAAAGTCTTTGCCACGCCGCCGAGAAGCTCAATAGCCTGAGCCAATTTCTCATCGGTGGGCGCGGAATAGTTGATTCGTACAAAGGGCATCGGCTCGTTTTGAACCGAGAAGGCTGTGCCGGGGACCACCGCCACCTTGTTTTCGGCGGCGCGAGTGCAGAAGGTCTGCAGGTCGACATTTTGCGGCAGTTTAAGCCAATAGAACAGACCGCCTTCGATGGACGACCATTCCATAAATCCGCTCAGGTGTTCCTTAAGCAGAGAATCGGTCAGCGCGGATTTGTCGCGGTAGACTCCGCGGATCCGCTCAAGGTGAGCCTCGTAGTCGTACTCGGTCATAAAGGTGTGTGCCACCATCTGCGACCATATCTGAGTGTGAACGTCGCTGACCTGTTTGCAGACCACCATCTTCTGAACGATGGGGGCAGGGGCTACCGTAAAGCCAACGCGAAGACCGGGGGAGAGCACCTTTGAAAAGGAGCCAGCGTAGATCACGATGCCATCCTCGTCCATCGACTTGATGGTGGGCAGCGGCTCGCCTGAAAAGCGGATATCGCCGTAGGGGTTGTCTTCAAGAATGAGTACCCCGTACTTCTTCGCCAGTTCATATACGGCGCGCCTTTTTTCAAGGGACATCGTGATGCCGGTGGGGTTTTGGAAGTTGGGAATGGTGTATATCAGCTTGGCGTTGGGGTTGGCCTTGAGGGCGGCCTCGAGTTTTTCGATGTTAATGCCGTCCGACTCCATTTCAACCCCGACCTGCTTGGTGCGGTAGGAGCGGAAGGCGTTGAGGGAGCCGATGAAGGTGGGCGATTCGCAGATGACCACATCCCCCTCGTTGCAGAGGGTCTTGGTGGCAAGCTCCATAACCTGCTGTGCCCCCGAGGTGATGATGAGGTTGTCAAAATCGCGGCCGATGGAATGCTTCTCCTTCATATACCCTGCAAGATGCTCGCGCAAGGGGGTGTAGCCCTCGGTAACCGAATATTGCAGAGCGTCGACGGGACGCTCTGAGAAGATGCGTGCCGAAATTTCGCCGATCTCACGGGCAGGGAATGCGTTGGGGGCAGGGCTTCCTAACGCAAGGGAAATAAAGCCCGGCACCGAGGAATATTTCATAATCTCACGAATCGCACTGGGCGCGAGTGAACTTACTCGTTCGGAAAATGGGTAATCCATATCGTTTGCTCCTTTCAAAGCAGGAAAATCATATCTCGCCCAGATCGATCAGGCGCTGAACCTTCAGGATAGCCGTCTGGGTCTTGGCATCGGGGATATCACCGCGCATGACCGCATCGACCGCGTCGGTCAGGGGCATACTGCCCCTTTCAAGAAACTCGTCGGGGTCGGGATGGCTCTCGCCCAAGGTAAGCCCCGTGGCTAAATAGAGGTGGTCGATCTCCTCGCAGTACCCCGGTGTCGCGTAAAGTGCGCCGAGATAGCGCCAGTTTTCAGCGGTGACGCCGACCTCCTCGGCCAGCTCGCGCTTGGCGGCAAGCAGATGGTCTTCGCCATTTTCAAGCTTGCCTGCGGGTATCTCGAGGACAACCTCTTTCATAGCGTGGCGGTACTGGCGCACCGTCATTATCCTGCCGTTATCGGTCAGCGCGACCACACCGACTCCGCCCGAATGCTCGACGATCTCGCGGGATGCCCGATTGCCGTTGGGCAGGAGCACCGTGTCGGTGCGAAGCCGTATGAGTCGGCCGTTAAATTTGTACTCTGAATCTATAGCCTGTTCGCTGAGCTTCATATTTAAGCCTCTCGCTTTCGTCATTTTTTGGCATCGCCCATCATATATTTATCATAATGAGGTGATAAAAATGAGCGATATCGTAAAGCCGCACGAACACGACTATTTTACCACGCGGGACGAGATATATTGCCTGCTGGGGAAGTATCCCTTTCTGCAGCTTGAAAAGATCGGTAAAACGGCGATGGGCAAGGAGATACTCGCCCTGCGCATCGGCCGACGGGACAGCTACGCGTTATATGCGGCGGCATTTCACGGCACCGAGCGCATTTCTGCTGCAGTATGCCTGC
>JAZTZA010000122.1:0-5081 GCA_045637185.1 Acutalibacteraceae bacterium | reverse complement strand
GCAGCTTCAACTCAGGCTTAACCGCATCGCGCGCAACTATCCGTCTATACCGACCATCTCCAACCCCGACGGCATCTTCGGCGCTGAAACCGAAACTGCGGTGCGCAAATTTCAGCAGATATTCGGCCTGACCGCCGACGGCATCGTGGGCAACGCCACTTGGTACAGGGTAGCATACATCTACACCTCTATAAAGCGGCTGGCTGAGTTAAATTCGGAGGGGCTGACCTACAGCGACATACCCCAACGTTTTTCAAGGGTACTGCAACCGGGTGACACCGGCGACGAGGTGCGGATAATCCAGTACTACCTCGCGGTTATAGGTCGATATTACGACGCGGTGCCGGTCACAGCCGTCGACGGAGTCTATGGCGATGAAACGACGGCGGCGGTCAGGGCCTTTCAGCAAACCTTCGGGCTGACACCCGACGGCATCGTCGGAGTCAACACCTGGAACGACATATACCGCGCCTACCGCGGCATAATCGCAGACCAAAACACCGACCCGTCGCGAGCGGCTCTCTACCCCGGTACAGTGTTGCGGATCGGGTCAAGGGGAGAGTACGTGCTGCTCCTGCAGACCTACCTGTCAGAGATATCGCAGGCCTTCCCGAACATACCGAGCGTTACACCCGACGGCCAGTTCGGGCCTGCCACCGATGCGGCAGTGCGTGCTTTTCAGACCGAGTTCGGGCTCAATCCGAACGGGGTGGTCGGCGTAATTACCTGGGACGCGATCGCGTCACTTTATGACGATTTGAGGGATTAAAATGAGGGAATCAACCATACGCCGCCTGCAAGAAAGACTGCGCCTGATAGCCAGCTACGGCGGCAATATGCCGATGCTGACGGTCGACGGGATATACGACGAAAGAACCGAAAACGCGGTGCGTGCCTTTCAGCATCTGTTCGGGCTTACAGTAACGGGGCAGATGGACTTCGACACCTGGGAGACCCTCAACGACGTCTACGCGCTGGTGGTGGAAAGGACCTCGCCGCCCGTTGCGCTTCAGCCCTTTTTCGACTGCGACATACAGGCAAAAGAGGGCGATGAGTCGCCCCTTGTCGCCTTGCTCGAGGTTATGCTCAACACCGTAGCAGAGCGGTTTGAAAATCTTCTGCACGTAAATTCGAGCGGCGTCTACGACGCTCAGATGACGGCGGCGGTCAGGGCCTTTCAGCTTACTAATCTGCTCGAAGAGAGCGGCGAGGTCGACAAGCTGACCTGGAACGCGTTGGCTCGGCTTTATAATCAGGAATTTGAACGGGAGTGCTGAGGGGTGCAAAAGGGTCGCTTTTTGAAAAACGCCGTCATAATGACGGCTTCGGCACTGTTGTTGCGGACGATAGGAATGTTCTTCCGCGTATGGCTTGCCGACAGCATCGGCTCGGAGGGTATGGGGCTATATCAGCTGATATTCTCGGTCTATATGCTGGCGGCTACCTTCGCGACCAGCGGCATCACTACCGCGGTGACACGGCTTATCGCGGAGGAGCTCGAATGTGGCACCGCAAGGTCGGTCAAACGCATACTTTGGCGCGCCGTAGGGCTCTCTCTTGCGGCAGGCATCGCCTCGACGGTGCTGGTGGCGGCCCTTGCCGATCCCATTTCTGAGTGGTGGATAAAGGACATCCGTGCCGCGAGAAGCCTGCGGATATTGGCCTTTTCGCTCCCCTTTATGGGGGTGTCGAGCTGTATACGCGGCTACTTCGTCGCTTGCAGGAGGGTGGTCACCCCTACCAATGCGCAACTGCTTGAGCAGTTGGTGCGAATGGGTATCATCTTCCTGATAATCGGAAAGAGCGCGGCGCGAGGGCTCGAGTACGCCTGTGCGGCGGTGCTCTTTGGCGACACGGTTGCCGAGGCGGCCTCCTGCGGCTTTATGTACCTCGGCTACCTGCGTGATCGACGCCGCCTTGCCGAAAAGATAGGCGCGCGCCCCTTTCCGCCCTATCGCGTGACTAAGAAGCTGGTGGCGCTATCGCTGCCCATAATGGCAGGACGCTACCTGACCACCGCGCTCAGAACGGTGGAGAGCCTGCTCGTTCCCGACTGCCTGACGCGGTTCGTCGGCTCAAGGGAGCAATCGGTGTCTCAGTACGGACTTTTCAGGGGAATGGCGATGCCGGTCATCTTCTTTTTGTCCTCCTTCCTCAACGTCCTGTCCACCCTGCTCGTTCCCGAGCTGTCGGGCACCCTCTCTGCTGAGGGTAAGCAGGGGGTAGAATCACCCGTTCGCCGTTGCGTGCATATCACATTGACGATGTCGACGGTGATCGGCGGGGTGCTTTGGCTTTTCGGTGAGGATATAGGGGTCGCCTTCTACGGCAACAGCGAGGTGGGCTTTTATATTCGGTGGCTGGCCCCCTTGGTGCCCCTGATGTACCTTGAGAGTGTCGTGACGGGTATGCTCAACGGGCTGGACCAGCAAAAGTATATCTTTATCTATAACGTGGTCGACTCTGCGCTGAGGATCGGCCTCATCGTCTGGCTCGTTCCGCAGTATGGGGTCTACGGCTTCTTGGCGGTCACCTATGTGAGCAACCTGTTGACCTCGGTGCTCTGCCTTGTCCGCCTGCTGAAGACGGCGCAGACCCGATTCAGAGCGGTCGATTGGGTGGTAAGGCCCTTGGCCTGTACCGCGGCGGCCTTGGCGGTCGCAAGGGCGGCGGCGATATATATGACCGCCCTGTCGGTCGTACCGCGCGCTCTGCTTGAGTCGGCGGTATGTGTCGGCGTCTACCTTGCGATGATTTACGTCACCGCAGGCTTCAAGGAAAGGGCGGGAGTTCGCACCGTAGTTTCAAACAAGATGGCACGAAAACAGGTGTGAAAAAGCAACGCACCCCAAAGGCATTGCGCCTTTGGGGTGCGAGTTTTTTTGATTATTGTACTAATAAAGCAAAAGCGATATCCACAAATATACTGGCGGCCACATCATATATTATGGAACCGATAATAATTGCAGCTACCGATGTTCCGCCACGCTTCATATTGGGCTCAGGCTTTGATATTTCCCGTTTAACATGCGCCTTATATATTGCGTTTGCGAACAGACCCACCGTAAGTAAAAACAGGAAGATAGAAGCGAACATTAAAATAATTGACAAAAACGGAGCGACATTAAACAACAACAGAAAACCGGATATTATAAGAAACATAAAAACTGCGATGATAATCGACTGAAGATACATTTTGCGGTATAAAAACCAAGGAAGGCACCACAAAAACGCCCAAGGATTAAATCTTGCAAATACCTTTTTGTTCTCGTATTTGCGGAACATATCTATGTAATGCTCGGTGCTTTTGACGATAAATCCCTTCCACTTCTCCATCTCGATCCCCTCGAGCGGCTCATAGTGGGTCAGGTCCTGCCTCTTTATTGAAGCCTGACAGGACGGGCAGTAGCTGTCGGTGTTCTTGCATTTCGCGCCGCATTCGGCACATCTGATTTCAATCGCCATAAATGTGACCTCCTTATAGGGCTTTGTGTCATTCTATCACACAAAAATTGGAAATTCAATAATTGTTACAACATTGTAATAATTTTTATTGCAAACTCGGAGAAGTTAAAGATTTCATAAAGCTCTCAATTTTATGGTGACTTTTTCGACAAAAAGTGCTAATATTCTTTATGAGGTGAGAATTATGTTCTTTTTGTCCAAAGATAACATACCTGAGGGTGTTGGGTTTTCGACCTTTGGCGCGACCCATCTTCTCTGGCTTTTAGCAACGGTTGCTTCCATAACGGCGGCCGCGATAATTTATCGCAGACTGTGTGATGGAAAACGCAACGTTATGCGAACAGTGGTAGGTATAGCCGTCGTTTTGTGTGAAATAATCAAGGATATCGTTGTGGTGTCGATCGGGGAATTTGGCGTGGGCTATCTTCCGTTCCACCTGTGCGGAATAAATATTTTGCTCATTGGCTTCGACCTTATTAAGCAAACCAAGACCGTCCGCAATTTTCTTTATTACATCGGTATACCCAGCGCTATGCTGGCCTTGCTTTTCCCCAACTGGACGGTGCTTCCCTGTATGAATTTCTTCCATATACACAGCTTCGTTGTTCACATATTGCTCGTGATGTATCCGATGCTCCTGATTACAAGCGGTGAAGTCAAGCCGACCATCAGGACAATGCCAAAATGTATTTTGTTGCTTGTTGGCTTGGCGATACCCGCTTATTTTTTGAACCTGCTCTTTGATACCAATTTTATGTTTTTAATGTCGCCCGAAACAGGCAACCCGTTGGGATTGTTTGAAAAATATTTAGGCAGTCATCTTTGGGGCTTCCCGATATTGCTGCCTATCGTAATGTTCGTAATGTATCTGCCGCTCTTTATTGCATCGAAATTAACAAGGAAAGAAAAGCCAAAACCCCAAGAGGTCGAGGCATAAAATTCCACAAAACAAAAACCGCAGTAACTCTTTTAGAGCTACTGCGGTTTTTTATTATTATCTAACCCTGATTACTTAGAAGCCTCTTCGATGGCAACTGCGCAAGCGACGGTCATACCGACCATCGGGTTATTACCGGCACCGATAAGACCCATCATCTCAACGTGAGCAGGAACGGAAGAAGAACCTGCAAACTGAGCGTCGGAATGCATACGGCCCATAGTATCGGTCATACCGTAGGAAGAGGGGCCTGCAGCCATGTTGTCGGGGTGGAGGGTACGTCCGGTACCGCCGCCCGAAGCAACAGAGAAGTAGCTGACGCCGTTCTCAACGCACCACTTCTTGTAGGTGCCTGCAACGGGATGCTGGAAGCGGGTGGGGTTGGTGGAGTTACCGGTGATGGAAACGCCAACCTTCTCGAGCTTCATAACGGCAACGCCCTCGGGGACGTTGTCGGAGCCGTAGCAGCGAACCTTTGCGCGAGGACCGTTGGAGAAGGCCTTCTCGCTGACGATCTTAACCTCTTCGGTATAGGGATCGAACTCGGTCTCAACGTAGGTGAAGCCGTTGATACGGGAGATGATCTGAGCAGCATCCTTGCCCAGGCCGTTCAGGATAACACGCAGGGGCTCCTTACGAGCCTTGTTGGCAGAGCGGGCAATGCCGATAGCGCCTTCAG
>JAZTZA010000121.1:0-5240 GCA_045637185.1 Acutalibacteraceae bacterium | reverse complement strand
CTCCCATACCTTGACCTCGCTCTTGGCAAAGACGGCAGCGGTCTCGACGTTCTTCAGCAGGGCGCGATAACGCTCCTCGTGGTGCTTCTCGATAGCGGCGACCATACGAAACTTCTTAGCCAACTCAACAAAGCCTTCCTCCTCGGCAGTCTTGGCAAAGCCCTCGTACATATCGGTCCACTCATAGTTCTCGCCGTCGGCGGCGGCACCGAGGTTCTCGGCGGTGTCACCGATGCCGTTGAGCTCCTTGAACCACATCTTTGCGTGCTCTTTCTCATTATCGGCAGTCTTCAGGAAAAGAGCGGCGATCTGCTCAAAGCCCTCCTTCTTCGCCTTGGAAGCAAAGTAGGTGTACTTGTTGCGTGCCTGCGACTCGCCTGCAAAGGCGGCCTCAAGATTCTTCTCGGTCTGGGTGCCGACATAGGGGTTGCTCAAAAGCTCGAGCTTATCGCCTGAAAGGCGGCACTTCGGGCAAACAGCCTCCCCTTCCTTAACGGTGAAGACTTCGCCGCAGACCTTGCATTTGTAGGTTTTCATATAACTCGCTCCTTTATGTAAAATTCATTGAAGGCACGTAAACTCTCGCGCCTGTTCATATTATAACAATGGAATTTGGAAAAATCAACCAGATTAAGCGGTTGATTTACCTAATTATACAATGCTATTCTCAAACATCTCTGCAAATTTCTTTGTCGCCTCGGACATTTTTTTGATTCCCTCAAAGACGTTCTCCTCGGTGTAGGCATCAAGATATCGGTCAGCCTCCAAGGTGAAGTAGCCGCTGTATCCAATCTCTTTAAGTGCCTTTGCGATGGGTGCGAAATCAATGTCCATTGTAAAGGGCAACCGATGCGAATCGTGCCACTTGTCGTTGTCGTGGATGTGCAGAGCCTGCACCCTGTGTCCGAGCGCCTTTATCATCTCGACGGCAGAGGTGCCGATACCCCTCATCTCAGCGTGGCCAAGGTCAAGGCAGGCCACAAGGCAGTCGTCACCGACGAGGTCAATATGTTTACAGAAGTCCTCGGGGGTAGCACAGGCGGCAAAGCGCGCCTCGTCCTTCTCTTTGTTCCAGCTCCACATATTCTCGGTTGCAATCCTGACGCCGCATTCTTTCGCGAACGGGAGCAGTTCATTGTAAAACTCGGCGTTCTCTTCGGCACTTTTGTAGTTGTCGGGGTGGATAACGCAGATGTCGCATCCAACCTCTGCGGCACATTCAAGGGCTCGCTTCATACAACTGCGTATCTGCGGGTGAGCTATCGGAAAAGGAGCGTGCGCCTGATTGCATATAATACCGTTGTCGTCGGCGACCTGCTTGAGCCGTCGGGCAAACTTTAGGTAATCCCCGCTTGCCAACGGGTGTGAGTTTTCGAGCAGGGACTTGGTCTTCCAATCGTATTTGCACATCGCAAACATAGAGAAATCCCAAGCGTCAAAGCCTGCCTTGGCGACCAGCTCAATGGCTCTTTCTTCCCCGATGATCTTCGCACAAGAGCCGATTTCAGTTGATGTTTTCATATTTCCACCGCCTTATAAATCTTTTGTATATTATAATTTGTACTATTTACAAACATTAGTGCAGAAAATAATACGTAATTACAATCACAACAACAACGCCTGTAATTGCGTATAAGACTGTTACAATGTCAAACGGACGCGGCAACCCGTACATACTTCCGCGCCAATCTTTTACATCGATCAGATATTTCACAATATAGCCTGCGTAGAACAGCCCTAAAAACACCACCACGTTATTGAAATATACCAATCCGACAATACCTGAGCTTGCGATCGTCTTTTGCTCAATCAAAGCCAAGACCGAATAAAAGATCAAACCCGACAAATACAGTCTTATAGGCAGGTTCTTCTTTGGTAATTTAGCCGACTTGTACTTGTTGTCAAAAACCTCTCTAACCTTCTTCTTTTCAAGCAAAATTTCTTTCAAAAGGCTCTTATGTGGCATAGCCTTGAAATTCTTTTCCATCATAAGCGGATAATAAAACTTTGATGGGTTTGCTAAAACATATTTGATAGCGCGGTTAGTTTTTTCGGCTTTTGAATACACAAAGTAGAAGGTAATCCAAAGCACCAACGCAATCGGCAAGCAAAACAGGCCAAATGTCCAAATTGCAGCCATCAGTGATACAGCCGACTGCTCGATGGGTATGTATTCATCAAATGTAAGTATTGTGCTTTTATGAATTATTTGCAAAACCAAGTATAAAATCAGGCACAGAAAAACAGAAACGCCCAAAAGTACAGAATACTTTATGGGGCTTGGATTCCAAAATATATTCTTAAATATGTATTCCAACAATTCAGCCCACCGCCTTTTGTCCATTATACCACGCTAAAATAAAAAGAGCAAGGCAAACAATGCCTTGCTCTTTCTTGATTTACAGGGCGCGGATGGAATCGACCGCACCTATTTAACCATTCCTACATAGCCCGTCTCTTCGATAATGTACTGACCCTCTTCAGACAGCATCCAGTCTATCAGTTTATGTACATTTTCATTAGAATTTCCTTCGTAGGTCACGGCGTATACAGGCGCAACGATCGGATATGAATTATCCCTTATGTTGTCCTTGTTCGGAGCAACTCCGTTGACAGCTATCATTTTAATATCGGGATTTTTAATAATTCCCTCTACATAATATCGGAAGGAAAAGCCGATGGAGGTCGATTTGTTTTTATAATCCGCAACCTCCTCGATAATATCTCCCATACCTCCCACGGTAGTCTGCGTATCAGGCTCTATAATGGGGGTGTCGCCCATAAGGCGAATGAGCATACTCTGGCTTCCGCTCCCCTCGTTTCGCTGAAAGGGCACTATCTCTTCATCATTGCCGCCAACCTCGCTCCAGTTGGTTATCTCTCCCGAATAGATGCCCTTTATCTGTTCGAGAGTAAGGCTCTCTATAGGATTATCCTTGTGGACAAAGAAAACAAAAGCCTCATAGCCTATCTGAGTGTATTCAAAGGCGGTGCCGTTCTCTTCGGCGTAAGCTATCTGCTCCTTTGAAGGAGCGGCACCGATGAAGATATCCGTTTCCTTTCGGGCAAGCGCCTCATAGCCATCCACCGTATTGTTATATTCAAAAACGCCGTCATAAAGCTCCGTCGTATCGGGATAAACCGCATTAACAAAGGCTGAATAAACAGGAAACGCAGCAGCCGCACCGTCGATGATCGGCAGTTGTCCTGTCGGGGCATCATCAAAATCAAGCGTCTTGCTGTCAATTTTGACTATCTTAGAATCATCGTCGAACGGAAGATACTCATTCACATCGATGCTCGGTGTAACGTCAATGGTTATCGCATCGTTATAGGCATTGATACCGCTCTGGGTTCCAATTAGTATTAAAAAGCAAAGCAGATACGCTATATAAGAAATAACAAACGGCTTCCTTTTTTTGAGCCAGATCAACGGAATTGCAAGCGGAAGAATAAGCGCACTCGCAAAAATAGTTATGTCCCAAAATCCGCAAAGCGAAAGAAACGCCATCAAAATCATTGCCGCAAACGGACTAACGCCTCCTAATATAACCGTGGGCACTATCTTGGAGGTCAAATTTGTGTTTTTCATGTTTCCACCGCCTTTAGCCTAATTATACCACTTAAACGCAAAAAGAGCAACAAAAAAGCACCGACCAGGTCGGCGCTTTTCACTGTGATTTTTAGTTGTTGTAATAGTCCTGCATACGCTGGAATGAAAGCTCGTTGGCGATACGCTCCTGCGTTGCCGCGACCCTTATTATTGCCTTGATGTTGCCTTGATTTTACCATATACCACCTTGGGTAACAACGATTTTTCTATTTTCTGCGTCTTTTTTATATTGTAAATTGACATAGCGGGTGTTATACTTTTCTCAACAACTACCAACAAAAAGGAGTTGGCGACTGTGAACAAGCCTGTAACCGGTGAGGAAATAATCAAAATTACCGAATATGAGGTCTGCGGCAAACTGCCTGACCCCTTCGTTTTTGATGACGGATCGCGCGTTTTGTCGGTCGGGGATTGGGAAAGACGGCGCAAAGAAATATACAAGACCGCCGTTGAACTTCAATATGGCCCCCAACCTCCGCAACCTGAGTTTTTTGAGGTTGAGCAGTTAAGTGAAAACAAAACGGGCTCGCATGTCAGCTATAAGATCTACGCGGGCACAAACGAGCGACAGGTATCCTTCTTGATGAAGGTCATCAGGCCGAAGACCGAAGGCAAGGTGCCCGTCGTCATTTGCGGCGACGCCTGCTGGGAATACTCTCACGACAAGGATTATGTCGCGGCCTGCCTCGACAACGGCATCGCCCTTTGCTTTTTTAACCGTCTTGAACTTGCACACGACATCATCAGCGAAGGACGGGGCACAGGCGCGCTCTACAAAGTCTATCCCCAGCTTGATTTCGGTTCGATATCAGCTTGGGCTTGGGGCTATTCAAGATGCGCCGACGCTCTGCAGACCTTCGATTACATCGACACCTCCTGCATCGTGTTCACGGGTCATTCAAGGGGTGCCAAGACCGCTATGCTCGCAGGCGTGCTTGACGAGAGAGCCGCCATTGTTAATCCCAACGAGACCAACGCAGGCTCCTGTGCCTGCTACCGCATAAATATGAAACAGATATGCGAGGACGGAATAGAGCGATGCAGTGAACCGCTTAAAAATCTCGGAAACAAATATCACTTCTGGATCGGTATGGGAATGAAGGATTATATCGGCAGAGAGGCCGAGCTACCCTTCGACTCCCATTATCTTAAGGCGCTCGTTGCGCCGAGAAAGCTTTGTGTTTGGGAGGCGGCGAGCGACGCGTGGACAAATGTCGTCGGCTCGTGGCAGACCACCCTTGCCGCAAAGGAGGTCTACAAGCTCTACGGCAAGGAGGAGAACCTCATCTGGTACTACCGCACGGGCTTTCACGCCCACGAGGTCTGCGATATGGACCAGCTTGTCAAGGTCATCCTGATGCATCAGGGCAAGGCGGAGTTGGACGACACCTTTTACAAAACGCCCTTCAAACAGCCCGAACTTATCTTTGATTGGCGTTGCCCCAAGCAATAAGAAGGCTTCACTTATAAAAACCCACCCGAGAATTTTTCTCGGGTGGGTTTCTCTTTAGTTTATTAGTTGTTGTAATAGTCCTGCATACGCTGGAATGAAAGCTCGTTGGCGATACGCTCCTGCGTTGCAGCAGACGCCGACGCATTCCACGCCGCCTCCCTGCGAAGCCTCTCG
>JAZTZA010000120.1:0-2107 GCA_045637185.1 Acutalibacteraceae bacterium | reverse complement strand
GCCAATGACATAGTCGTTGCATCGACAGGCGTCATCGGCCAGACTCTTGATATCGAGCCTATCGCTAACGGAATGAGTGCCCTTGCCGAAGGTCTTAATGCCAACGGAAGTAATGATGCGGCCGAGGGCATTATGACCACCGATACCGTTATGAAAGAGGTTGCTGTCGAGTTTACACTTAGCGGTAAGACCTGCAGAATCGGAGGTATCGCAAAGGGCAGCGGAATGATCCATCCCAATATGGCGACAATGCTCGTTTTCATCACTACCGATGCCTGCATTTCGTCCGAAATGCTTCAAAAGGCGCTGTCGACCGATATTGCTAGCACCTTTAATATGGTCAGCGTAGACGGCGATACCTCTACCAATGATATGGTCGTAGTCCTTGCCAACTCAATGGCAGAAAATGAGCAGATAACCGAGGATAACGCTGATTTTGCCGA
Source organism: Acutalibacteraceae bacterium (assembly GCA_045637185.1). Classification (GTDB taxonomy): domain Bacteria; phylum Bacillota; class Clostridia; order Oscillospirales; family Acutalibacteraceae; genus RGIG2206. Next base: position 1,664 of record JAZTZA010000120.1, on the reverse strand, counting down.
GTTTATGAAGGCGCTTAACACCGTCACCGTAAATCTTTGCAAAAAGATAGCGGGTGATGGAGAAGGTGCAACCAAACTGCTCGAATGTAAGGTTAGCGGAGCTGACGATGAAGCTATCGCTAAAACGGTAGCTAAGAGCATCATTTGTTCGAGCTTGCTGAAGGCGGCTATGTTCGGTGCCGACGCCAACTGGGGTCGAGTTCTCTGTGCCATCGGTTACAGCGGCGCAGATGTCGATGTTAATAGCATCGACGTCTCCTTCAAGAGCAACAAGGGCGAGATCTTGGTATGCAAAAACGGAGCAGGCGTTGATTTTTCTGAGGAAAAGGCGAAGGAGATCCTGCTTGAAAAAGAAATCGAGATTTTGGTTTCACTTGGCAACGGTGAGGTAAGTTCAACCGCTTGGGGTTGTGACCTTACCTACGATTATGTAAAGATTAACGGTGATTATCGCACCTGATAAGGAGTGAATATCGTGGACAATCATTTTTCTAACGCACAGCGCGCCGAGGTTTTGACTCAGGCTCTTCCGTATATCAAGAGATATACCGGAAAGATCGTCGTCGTCAAATACGGCGGCAACGCTATGGTAAACGAACAGCTTAAGCAACAGGTCATGGAGGACATAGTCCTGCTTTGGCTTATCGGTGTCAAGGTCGTTCTTGTTCACGGCGGCGGTCCTGAGATAAGCGAGCTTATGAACAAACTCGGAAAGAAGGCCGAGTTTGTTGATGGCCTGCGCGTGACCGATAAGGAGACTGTTGATATCGTTCAGATGGTTCTTGCAGGAAAGGTCAACAAGACCCTTGTCAACCTGCTCGAGATGTACGGTGGAAAGGCAATGGGTATTTCCGGTATGGATGGCAGACTCATCGAGGCAAAGGTCAAGGACGAACGCTTAGGCTTTGTCGGCGAGATCACAAAGGTGCATATTCGTCCCGTTACCGACCTGCTTGAAAAGGGATATATTCCCGTTATCTCGACCATCGGTTGCGATAAATCGGGCAACGCCTATAATATCAATGGCGATACTGCCGCCGCTTATATCGCAGGCGCATTGGGTGCGGAAAGACTCATAATGATGACTGATATCGCGGGCATTCTTCACGATAAGGATGACCCGTCGACCTTGATACCTGAGATTACCGTTGAGCAGGCAGAGGAACTGCATAAAGAGGGTGTTATCTCGGGCGGTATGATTCCCAAGGTCGACTGCTGTATCGAGGCTATCCAAAAGGGCGTTGAGAATGTCATCATAATGGACGGACGCGTGCCCCATTCTATCCTGATGGAGCTTCTTACCGATGAGGGCGCAGGTACGATGGTTACAGGGGGCAAGAAATGAGCGCTGTAATTGATCGTGATAAAAAATATATAGCAGGAACCTACAACCGTTTTCCCGTCAACATTGTAAGCGGTAAAGGCTCGGTCGTGTTCGATGAAAAAGGTAAGAGATACATCGATATGGGCTCAGGAATGCGCGTTACCGCATTTGGTATTGCCGATGATGAGTGGATCAATGCTGTGACTAAGCAGTTAAATGCTGTTCAGCATATGTCTAATCTGTATTACACCTCTCCTTGCTCTGAGCTTGCTAAATTACTTTGTGAGAAGACTGGATTTAAGAAGGTCTTCTTCAGCAATTCGGGTGCCGAGGCAAATGA
>JAZTZA010000119.1:0-6562 GCA_045637185.1 Acutalibacteraceae bacterium | reverse complement strand
TCAGCCGTCATTTTGGTCATATTATTTCACCTCAAGGTTATTGTTGGCGTCGAGGAAGAAATAATCCCTGCCAAATAGTTGAGCAGGCCTTCGCCTGTTTGACCGCGCAGCCACGGGCTGTTTGACCGCGTTTTAGGCGTGGTGATTGTTGGAGCATCTTTTCTCGCGAGTTGAGAGCAGATATATGTAGGGCGGACTGTGTTCGCCCGCATAAATTATCTCTTAAAATCCTGTTAGGTGCTCTTGTCCTTTTTTATGAGTTCGTCAGCAGACACGCCAAAAAGCAAGGTTAATTTATATAATGTTTCGATCGATGGAGTGGTACGCCCAAGCTCATAATACGAATATGTAGAGCGGTCAAAATCAAGTTTTTCCGCAACCTCTTGTTGTGTCAATCCGAGTCTGACCCTATGCTCTCGCAAACGTTCACCAAAATAATTGCTCATATTTAGCCTCCTTACCCGATACGACATTCTGTGAATGTCATATTGGGTACAATAATAGCATATAATCTTGTTGTTGACAAGCACAAAATGTCATTGACGAGGTTGATTTATGTTTATTAACAAATCAAAAGACGGAACAAACAATGTCTGCGGCAAAAATATTGCGCGGCTTCGCATTGATATCGGGATATCGCAACGCGAGCTTGCCGACCGCATGCAGTTGGTGGGTATCGACATTGACAAGAACGCTATTCAGCGCATCGAATGCGGCAAGCGTTTCGTTACCGACATAGAAGTGATTGCCTTTTCAAAGATCTTCAAGGTCAGCCTTGATGAACTTTTAGGTTAAGAAAAGAAAAAACAAAAACTCTGCCGAGGGGCAGAGTTTTTTGCGTTTTGGCACAAAAAACCTCCCCTGACTTGTAGGTCAGGGGAGGCGAAACAGTTTTACTTATTTTGCAATCTTGCGTTGGATGAGCTTTATCAACTCAACGATGGGGATGACCAGAACGCCCAGACCGATCGCAACGGCATACTCAGCGAGGCTTACGCTGGTAAATCCGAAGGCGTTGGCAAGGAAGGGCACCTCGCACACAAGGGTGGTGGCGATGAGGGTCACGACAGCGGCGCCGAGCAGGAGCTTGTTCTGACCCTTCAGGCTGAAGAGGCTTCCGCGCTGAGAGCGCATGTTGAAGCTGTGGAATATCTCGGCCATCGACATAGTCAAAAATGCCATCGTCATACCGTGGGTACTGTCGGTGATGGTCCAGACTCCCGTCTCCATAAAGTGACCGATGAAGTAGGAGGCAAGCACCAGCGCCGACACGAGCAGGCCCTGATAGGCAACGTCGACGCCCATACCGCCTGCGAAAACGCCGGCCTTTGCGTCACGGGGCTTGCGGCGCATAACGTCGGGCTCGGCACGTTCCATTCCGAGCGCGAGAGCCGGGAAGCAGTCGGTAACGAGGTTGATCCAAAGCAGGTGGACGGGCTTAAGCACCGTAAATCCGAGCAGGGTGGCAACAAAGATGCTGATGACTTCGCTCATATTTGAGCCGAGCAGGAACTGAATTGCCTTGCGGATATTGTCGTAAATTCTGCGGCCCTCTTCAACGGCACCGACGATGGTGGCGAAGTTGTCGTCGGTGAGCACCATATCGGCGACGTTCTTGGTAACGTCGGTACCCGTGATACCCATACCGACACCGATGTCGGCCGACTTGATAGAAGGGGCGTCGTTGACTCCGTCGCCCGTCATAGCGGTGACGAAGCCCGCCGAACGCCAGGCGTTGACGATGCGGGTCTTATGCTCGGGCTGAACGCGGGCATAGACCGAGATGTTCATAAATTCGGCGGCAAACTCCTCGTCGCTCATCTTATCGAGCTGAGAGCCGGTAACGGCGCGTCTGCCCTCGGCGAGAATGCCCAGCTCCTTAGCGATAGCGGTGGCGGTGTCGATGTGGTCGCCGGTTATCATAATGGCGCGGATGCCTGCGCGAGAGCACTCGTCGATGGCGTCCTTGACCTCGGGACGAACGGGGTCGATCATACCGGTAAGACCGGTGAAGCAAAGCTGCTGCTCGAGGTCAGCGGGCTCGATCGATTCGGGCAGGGCATCCCATACCCTCTCGGCACAGGCGAGCACGCGCAGGGCGCGGTCGGCCATAGCCTTGTTGGCGGCGAGTATCTCGGAGCGGTACTCCTCGGTCATAGCAACTGCCTTACCGTCCTTGATATAGTGGGTGCAACGGTCGAGCACGACGTCGGGCGCACCCTTGGTATACTGAATGAAGCCTGAGCCGACCGCGTGAATGGTGCTCATACACTTACGCATTGAATCAAAGGGAGCCTCGGCAACACGGGGCTGAGCCGATTTGAGCTCGCCCTTGGGAAGCCCGACCTTGTTGGCCCATACTACAAGTGCTGCCTCGGTCGGCTCGCCGGTAACGTTTCCGTCCTCGGCAAGCTCGGCGTCGCTGCACAGAGCCATACCTGTGGCGATGCGCTTTTCATCCTCGCCGAAGAAGTCGACGACGGTCATCTTGTTCTGGGTCAGGGTGCCGGTCTTATCCGAGCAGATTATCTGAGCGCAGCCAAGGGTCTCAACGGCGGTAAGACGGCGAATGATGGCGTTGCGCTTTGACATATTGGTAACGCCGATGGAGAGCACGACGGTAACCACCGCCGCAAGTCCCTCGGGAATGGCGGCAACCGCAAGGGATACCGCTACCATAAAGGAATCGAGGATGGTCTCAAGTCCGAAGCTGCCGGTGCGCAGAACCTGAACGCCGAAGATAACGACGCAGATGCCCAGTACCATCCAGGTCAGGATGCGGGAAAGCTGGCTGAGCTTGATCTGAAGGGGGGTCTGGCCCTCCTCGGCCTGAGCGAGCGCATCGGCGATCTTGCCCATTTCGGTGTCCATACCGGTGGCGGTGATGACCGCTTCTCCGCGACCGTAGGCAACGGTGGAGCCCATATAGACCATATTTTTGCGGTCGCCGAGGGGCACGTCGTCGTTGCCGTCCTTCAGGTTGATTATATCGATGAACTTGGTGACCGGCACCGATTCACCCGTCAGCGCTGCCTCCTCAATTTTAAGGCTTGCGCTTTCGAGCAGACGGCCGTCGGCAGGCACCGCGTCTCCCGCTTCAAGCAGGACGACGTCGCCTACAACCAAGTCCTCACTGCGAACGGTGACTATCTTGCCGTCGCGCAGGACCTTAGAGGTGGCCGCCGCCATCTCCTGCAGGGCCTCAATGGCCTTTTCGGCCTTGGACTCCTGATAAACTCCGAGCACGGCGTTGATGATGACAACCGCCAGTATGATGATGACGTCGGCAAAGCTCTCGTTCTCGATGACGGCGAGCACTCCGCTGATAGCGGCCGCCGCAAGCAGTACCAGTATCATCGGGTCGGCCATCTGGGCAAAGAATCGGCTGATGATGGACTGCTTCTTAGCCTCCTTGAGCTTGTTCTTGCCGTTGGCGTCAAGACGGGCCTGAGCCTCCTGCTGAGTCAGACCCTCGCGCGAGCTACCAACCTGCGCAAGCACCTGCTCGGCATCTTCACAATAATGTTTCATTTGGTAATCCCCTTTCACACATTATTATTATGCTTAATTTTTTTGTAAAAAAACAGACTCATTGGTAGGGTTTTCCCCACCGATGAGTCTGGTCATTTCATACAAGCCAAGCGCCCGATGGACACTATGAATGTTGGACTTGTCACAGGCAGAGCCTGTCGACTACTCCCCCAAAGGTAAAATCATAATAACATATATATCCAAAATTGTCAACGGTTAAAACTTAACCAATCTTACACTTCTGAAGTTTACGACCGCCTTGCTTTCAGCCGACGCAACGGAAATTGCAGATCCTTTGCCGTTAAAGGTAGCTGTGCCCGAAGCGACCTCGACGCCGTTGCGCATAAGCGACACCTTGCCGTTGTTGTAAAGCAGGCCGTATTCGACCAGCTCAACGGTAAAGGTACCGTAGTTGTACTCGCAGACCTTTTGAGAGTCGCAAAGCACCGTTATCGTCCGACCGTTTTGGTTTTCGCGTATTTCGAGGTTGCCGTATCTTATCAGGGCGTAGCCATCGTCCTTGATCTTGGGCAGATTTTCATTATGTTTGTACACGCGGGTGTTCATCGAGAAATAGAACTTCTTGCCTGCGTCAAAGGAGCCCTTGGTGGTCAGAGGCTCTGCCTTTGAAAGCTTGTCGCAGCGGTACATATCGCAGGAAATGTAGGCGGTCTGCTTGCCGTCCCACTTGCTATCGTTGGCAAAGTTGTCGAAGAACAGGGTCTCGCCGCCTCCCGCGTTAACGGTGACCGAGCAGGTAGCCGTCTTGCCGCCGTCAAGGGTGTAGGCGGTGACGGTGCATTTGCCTGCGCCGACGGCACGGACTATGCCGTTTTCGTCAACGGTGGCGACGTTGCGGTTGGAGGAGCCCCAGACTACGTTTTTGACCGCGGCATCGGTCGGGCCGACGGTTGCGGTAAGTTGTGCGCCCTGCGAAAAGCCGTTGTAGGCGGTCAGCGAAAGGCTCGACTTGTCGAGGGTGATGCTCGACGGAGAAACAGGCACCGTGTAGGAGGTGTCGGCGACGTTCAGCTTTTGCAAAACGGGTATGGCTACCTTCGTCAAGCAGTCGGCAACCACCTTGTTGCCCTCTTCGCTGAAGTGGACCCAGTCGGTGAAGCAGGTGACCTTGTTCCAGTTCGGAGAGTCGGTCGACGCATAATATGTCTCGCGACCCGATTTTTTCATATCGGAGCACATATTTTCGATGTACTTGTTGAAATCGGTAAACTTGTTGTCTTGGTAATAGTCGGGAGCGACCCCCATACAGAAGACGACCGCACTGCTGTTGTAGGTGTATATCTTGTCGATAAGGGAGCGGTAAAGCGCCATCTTTTCGGTGCCGAGGTCGCCCTTGTCATTGTGTCCGATCATCAGGAAAACGACGTCGAAATCGCGCTTGAATATCTCGTCGGCTTTGTCGATGACGCCCTGAACCTTGCAGCCGCTTACGCCGCCGTACTTGTTATATCTGCTGCCGAGACGACGGTCCCAAGGGGATGAGTAGGGGCCGACAAACTCAAAGGTGATGCCTGCGGAGTAAAGATTTTTGTAGGTTTGGTAACGCCAGCCGCTGAGGCAGCCGCTTCCGTAGGTCAGCGAATCGCCTACCGGCAGGATCTTCAGGCTTTTGACCTGCTTGTTAGCAGAGGAGGCGCGGTATGATACCTCGTCGGCTACGACGGCGAGGGTGCCCTGCGACGAAGTGCCCGACGAAGTGGGTGCGGACGGGTCTGAGTTGTTTGAAGAGGTGGTCTCCGATGTGCCGTCCGACTGAACGCTTGAAGCGGTCGACGAGGTGAGCTTGCTTGAGGTCTTAGAGGATGCGTCGCCCGACTTCTCGCCCGAGCAGGCGGTCAGCAGACCCATCATCATAGTTGCGCAGATCAAAAGTGCCATTAAACGAATAAAAATTTTCATTATTATTCCCTCCGAACATCAGCGTTAGAGTGGGGTCAGCGCTGTATTTATTATAATGAAAAGACGAAGCGCTTGTCAATGAAAAGCGTGTATTTTTATGTAAAAGGTTCGAATTTTGCAGATTTTTCCACAAATAGTTGGTGCAGCCTTTCACATAATAGAGATGTACTTCAGAAACGGAGGTATGAGTCAATGGAAAACAAGTGCAACAGATGTATTGAGTGCACCGTCGATGAGTGCCGTTATCACAGCTTGAGTGAGAACTACTGCACCCTCGACAAGATCCTCGTCGGTTCACACGAAGCCAATCCTACTATGGATCAGTGCACCGACTGCAAGTCCTTCGACCGCAAGTAAGGTAAAAAGGACAGGAAGGCGACCCTCTGCTATGCAGAAGGCCGCCTTTTGTTATATAACAGACGCACCCGAAGGCACGGCTGAAACGTGTTTTTTGTTCGGTGGGGATAATATGAATGGTTACAAAACTGTAATCATTAGTTTGTTGAATTTTCTCCACATCAAATTGGAAGTTCGGTTAAGCTTTTCTTTTTCACTTTTCAATAAATGTCCAGTCTACGCCGGGTTTTTTGTTCCAATTATCATAGAAGGCATTGTACTCGTCGGCTGAAACATCGGCACCCGCTACTCTGTATACGCAGTCGTAGTCGTTGCCATAGGCGACCTCATTGAGCCTGTAGTCTGTTGAGTCAAAAACAAGGCAGACAAAATGTTCGATGCCTGCTCCCACGCTTTGAAAAAAAGATCCGTTCTGTTTAACATCAATGAGCGATCTTTCGCCAAATTCATATCCGTAAACCTTGCCGTCATAGACACGCAGGAGGATATAAATTCCGAAACCGTAGGAACCGTAGACCAACAGCTCATCTGTTCCGTTTCCGTCAAAATCCAAAACGGCATATTTCTCTGCATCAAAAGTCAGATCCTCCACTTGAGAAATTTTATAATCTTTCAGATACACCGAGTCGCCGTTTTCGTTGATGAATGTGCTCTTGCCCTCCAAAACCGATTTCAACGGTTGGCTTACAGGTGCCGCATCGACCGATTGAACGGAGCTGCCGCCGTTGCTTGACTGAGGCTGCGACGAAGGGTC
>JAZTZA010000118.1:0-5510 GCA_045637185.1 Acutalibacteraceae bacterium | reverse complement strand
ACCGGGGAAGTTACCGACGTGCTGATTTGCACCCGTAAGCTGATTAAAAAGGGTGGTCTTGCCGCTGTTCTGGTTGCCTGCGAGGGCAAAGGTAAGGGTGGTTCCCTTCGGCAAGGGCTTTTCGTCCGCCCTTACGTGATATTTGCCCCCCTCGCCGTATCCGGGGTGTGATGCCTTTTTAGCGGTGGCGCAGACCGTCTGCCTCTCCCTTTCGGGTATAGCGGCGGTGACCGGCTCAATGGCTATCTTCTCCGCGTCGGCGAGCCTCAGGGTCAGCTCGTACCCGTGGATGCGCAGTTCCATCGGGTCGCCCATCGGCGCATATTTGATAAGAGTAACTCTCGCTCCGGGGATGACCCCCATATCAAGAAAATGCTGACGCAGACTTCCCTCTCCGCCAACGTCGGTTATTACCCCTGTTGCTCCTATCTCAAGTTCTCTCAGTGTCATCGTTTTCCTCTTTCTGTCAATTTAAGGTTTGGTTATATATGACTAACTCTTGAAGTTATATTACACTAACTCCCCGCGTTTGTCAAGTAAATTTTGGAACAAATACAAAAAACAGGCTTAATACGGCACGTACACTTAAGGACGGTACAAAAAAAGATTTTACAACTTCGAATTTTCTTTATCTATCTGCTTTTTTGTGATATAATTAATTTGTATTAAAAAAAAGAATTGAAAAAGAGTGTTAATTATGGAATTTAGAGAAAAACTACAGGAACTCCGAAAACAAAAGCACCTCACCCAAGAGGAACTTGCACAGTCGCTTTATGTGTCCCGAACCGCAATTTCAAAATGGGAGTCGGGACGTGGGTTCCCGAACATAGAGTCTGTGAAGGCAATATCAAAATTCTTCTCTATCTCCTTGGACGAATTGTTATCCGGCGAAGAAATACTGACGATCGCCGAAAATGATCAAAAGCAAAAACAAAGAACCGCTATAAATTTAATTTTCGGTTTGCTTGACTGCGGCATAGCCTTGTTGCTATGTTTACCATTCTTCGGTCAAAAATCTGATGGCGTTATCAGAGAAGTTCCTCTCCTTAATTTGAGTGAAATTCAACCATACTTAAAAACTGCGTATTTTGCGTTTGTGTGTATTATGATAGTATTGGGCATTATGACTCTTGCCCTGCAAAACTGTCGTCAAAGGCTTTGGACTCAAAGCAAAAATATTTTGTCGCTGGCATTAAGCGCCATCGGAGTATGCCTTTTTATTATAAGTCAGCAACCTTATCCGGCAATATTTGTATTTACATTTTTGATCATCAAGGTATTGATGTTGATAAAACGGCCATGACACGAATCGTATCATCGACGTGACGGTTCTATTCTTTTATTTTTCACTATCTTTTCCTAAACTTGTATTTAGGCGAAAGCCAAAATCAAACCAAAAGGACGGTAGGGAAAATGAAAAGAATAAGAAAAAACTTTATAGCGTCACTGTGCTTGCTTACAGCGTTTGTGCTATGGACGGCAGCAATTGTCTTAGTTGATGTGCGCGCAATTGGGCCGCAAGGTTCATCTGTGGGATTTGCCGGCATTAATAATTTTGTGCATAATCTGACAGGCGTACATTTCGATCTGTACAATATAACGGATTGGCTTGGACTTGTGCCGATTCTTGTGTGTATGGGATTTGGTGCGCTTGGACTTGTGCAATGGATTAAGAGAAAGAGCATTCGTAAGGTTGATTTCAGCATCCTTGTATTAGGTGGGTTCTATATCGTTACCATAGCCGCTTTTTTGGTTTTTGAACATTTTATTGTCAATTATAGACCCGTGCTGATAAACGGTTATCTGGAGGCATCATATCCGTCATCAACAACTTTGCTCGTGACCTGCGTGATGCCAATGGCCGCTATGCAGTTCAATAACCGAATAAATAATAAGGTGCTCCGTAATATTGTTTCGGTTACAATCATCGCATTTATTACTTTTATGGTATTTGGCAGACTCATTTCCGGTGTTCACTGGTTCACGGATATTGTCGGCGGAGCGCTATTGAGCGCCGGTCTTGTACTGATGTATCGTGCCATTATCAGCTTTGGAGTTAGATAAACTTGCAATTTGCAGAATAGATAAAAAATTAGTTATAAAGGGTTTTAGATTCTCTTAACAAGCGATATTTGGGCGCCCAAATGTCCTACTTGTCAAGGTGTAAGACAAAAGAAAAAGATGCACGAAAATTTCGTGCATCTTTTTTAATGTCCATTAAAATAAAACCCGTATTGAGACTGTTTTTTGCTTATATAATTTTTCTTTATTGCACAGCGTCGAGGGCGTACTTTTCATCAAAGGCGTTGTAGAGGTCGACATACTCGCCTGTCGCCTCAGACTTGACCTTGCGCAGATATTTATGAGCGTCCAGCTTCTCCGAATTGCTCTGCAGGGTGTATACTGCGATGTTAGAGCAGTGGTCGGACACGCGCTCGCAGTTGGTCAGCAGGTCAGCAAACACAAAGCCAAGCTGAATGGTGCATTCGCCGTTCTGCAAACGGTCGACGTGACGGGAGCGGATCTCGTCGTTAAGCTTGTCGATGATCTCCTCGAGGGGCTCGACCTTGGCGGCATCCAGCACGTCGTCGTTGATAAAGGAGTCGGTGGCGGTGTCAAGTATCTCGGTGACCGCCTTTAAGATGACAAGCAGCTCCTTTTTAGCCTGCGCGGAGAACTCGATCTTCTTTTCGCGAAGCTCAAGCGCAACCTCGCAGATGTTCTGCGCGTGGTCGGCAATTCGCTCAAAGTCTCCTATATTATGCAGCATACGGGCGACCGCGTGGGAATCGTTATCGCCGAGCTGGCTGCTGCTAAGACGCACCAGATAGGTGCTGAGCTTGTCCTCATATTTATCGGTCAGCGTCTCTATCTCGACGACGCGATTAAACTTCGCCTCGTCGTAATTGTCGAACAGCTCCAACGCGGTCACAAAGGCCTCGCGCGAATAGTTCGCCATCTCTACGGTCAGCCTGCGGCACTCGGAAATGGCAAGCGGAGTGTTGAAAAACAAACGCTCGTCAAGGAAGACGGTGTGGGTCTTGTCGGCAGAGGGACGCACCGTCCACTCGCAAAGACGGATAAGCAGCTTCTTGACCGGAGTGAACAGGAGGGTAATACCGATGTTGAACAGGCTGTGCACCAAGGCAACGCCGAGCATATCAATAGGACGGTTCATCAGGTCAGGCGCAACCGCCATCAGTATATACATAATGGCAACGCAGACGGTTCCGCCGATAGCGTTAACGTAGCTGTGCAGGGCGACAACACGCTTTGCGCCTGTGTTGGTGCCGATAGAGGAAAGCAGCGAGGTAACGCAGGTACCGATGTTGGCACCGATAACAAGCGGAATAGCCATCTGGATGGTAACAGGGTCACCGGTAGAATAGGCGGCAAGGGCCAGCGCCTGAACGATGGCGATGGTGGCCGCCGAGGACTGAATGACGCCTGTAAAGAGGGTTGCGGCAAGCAGGGCAACGATGGGGCTTGAGAAGGCGGTAAGCAGAGTCTTGAAGCCTTCGTTCTCGCGCAGGCCGTTCATCGAGCCGCTCATCAGGTCCATACCTGCCATCAAAACGGCAAAGCCGATAAGTATCATTCCGAGGTTGCGCTGCTTCTCCTTCTTGGACACCATATGAAGAACGATGCCGATGAAGGCAAGCAGAGGCGCAAAGGTAGAGGGCTTGAGCAGGGTGATAACGAAGTTGTCACCGCTGATTCCGCTGAGGGTGAGTATCCACGCGGTAAGGGTGGTACCGACGTTGGAGCCCATTATCATACCGAAGGTGTCGCCAAAGCTCATAATTCCCGAGTTGACGAGACCTACCAGCATAACCGTCATTGCCGACGAGGACTGGATAGCGATGGTAATTCCCGCGCCGAGCGAGAATCCGAAGAAGTCGTTCTTGGTCACCTTCTTCAAGGTGCGCTCAAGGGAGCCGCCCGCCATCTGCTCAAGTCCGCCCGACATAGCGCTCATTCCGTAGAGGAAGAAGGCCAGTCCGCCGAGCAGTTCGGCGACCATAATCAAAATTTCAGTAGCAGTCATACATTAACCTCCGTATGCCGTTGACGGAACCTATCCGCCTTTTTATAATCATTTTTCACCGAATACAATACTACCCAAAAATTTGACATTTGTCAACAAAAAACATTCATATAACTACAAGAAAACAGGCACTCACCTGCTTCTTTTGAGGTAAGTGCCTGTCTTTTCGGGCAAAAGGGCGTTGGCCAATTTTTCCAATCCGCTTGCAAAGGGGAGCAGCATTACGGTTGAAATGACGTTAAAAAGGCTGTGCACCGCCGCAATGCCAACGGGGTCGGCCTGAGAGTCGGCAACGGCTATGCCGACCGCCGCATCTACCCCGTAAAATAGGGCAAAAAGCACCGCCGTCCCTATCACGTTAACCAGCAGATGAATGAGTGCCACCTTTTTGGCGGTGCGGCTCCTGCCGACGCCCGACAAAAGCGCCGTCACGCAGGTGCCGATGTTTTGCCCCATCACGATGGGCAGGGCGATGCGGTAGGTTATGCCGCCCGACACCGAGAGGGTCTGGAGCAGTCCGACCGATGCGGAGGAGCTTTGTATTACGGCGGTGACGAGGGTGCCTGCGAGAAGGCACATCAGAGGGCTTTCAAAGGACAAAAGCAACCGCTCAAACCACGGCAGAGCGGTCAGCGGCTCGACCGCCTCGCTCATCAGCTCCATACCGAACATCAGCACCCCGAAGGCGACAATGGATGCGCCTGCGCTTTTGCCCCGACTCCCTTTTGAGATCGCGAGGGTCAGTATTCCCGTCACCGCCGATATCATCGCGAGGTTTTCGGTCTTGAAAAGGCCGAGCACCCCGTCGGCATCTATTCCGACCGTTGAAAGAAGCCACGCCGTGACGGTGGTTCCGATGTTGGTGCCCAAAATGACCCCGACCGATTGCGTGAGGGTCATCGCCCCCGCGTTGACGAGGCTGACCAGCATCACCGTCACCGCCGACGAGGACTGAATGACCGCCGTAACAAGAAGCCCCACCGCAGTACCCTTGAGCAGACTCGAGGTCATACCGTTGAGTATGCGGTTCATCTTGTTGCCTGCGAGGCTTTCGAGCCCATCCGACATCGCCTGCATACCGTAGAGGAAAAAGGCAATACCTCCCGCAAGTCTCAGCAAGGCCGAAAATATCATATTTCTTGCCCCCGTTTTATCGCGTTTGTATATTCTTACGCGATATGGCGGGCAGATATAATTGATTTTTGAAAAGCAAAAGGTTGAGATGTTTTTCCTTGATTCCCTGACGATATGATGTTATAATAAAAGAGCAAAATCTCCATTATCTCCCATTGCATACGGAGGGGTTGAGTAATGAATAAGATTTTCAAACGAGTGTTGATAATCACGGTCGCAGTCGCCGTGTTGGCAACAGGTATCGGCCTGAGCAGTTACCTGTTTTATTTTGACAGGCACAAACCGCAGGTTTATCAGCCGCAGGTCGAGACCGCCTTTTTACTTTCTC
>JAZTZA010000117.1:0-9956 GCA_045637185.1 Acutalibacteraceae bacterium | reverse complement strand
TAAAGGCATCGTCAACGCTGATATCCAGCTTCTGCGGATAGTCGTTGAACATTACCGAGCCCTTGTCGCAATCGCTGCCCTTGGGCATAAACTGCCAGATCTCCTCGGCGGTAAAGGCGAGGATGGGGGCGAGCATACGGGTCAAGGCGTTGAGGATCATATAGATGGTGGTCTGTGCGGCGCGACGGGTGGCACCCGTAGTTTTCTCGACGTACAGACGGTCCTTGATAACGTCAAGGTAGAAGTTGGACATATCGACCACGCAGAAGTTGTGAACGGCGTGATAGATGATGTGATACTCGAAGCGGTCGTAGGCATTCTGTACCTTTTCGATAAGGTCGTTCAGGCGCGCCAGTGCCCACAGGTCGATGGCTTCGAGCTTGTCGGTAGACACCGCATCGGTATCGGGGTTGAAATCGCCGATGTTACCCAGAATGAAGCGGGCGGTGTTACGGATCTTGCGGTAGCTTTCGGACAACTGCTTAAGGATATCCTTGGAAATGCGGATATCGGCGTGGTAGTCGCTTGATGCGACCCACAGGCGCAGAATGTCGGCGCCGTACTGATTGACGATCTCCTCCGGCTCGATGGTGTTGCCGATGGACTTGGACATCTTCTTGCCCTCGCCGTCGACTACCCAGCCGTGAGTTACGATGGCCTTGTAGGGAGCAATTCCCTTGGTTGCAACCGAGGTCAGCAGGGACGACTGAAACCAGCCGCGATACTGGTCGGCACCCTCAAGATAGAGGTCGGCAGGGAATTTAAGGTAATCTCTCTCGTCGAGGACGGCCGCGTGGGTCGAACCCGAGTCGAACCAAACATCCATAATGTCGGTTTCCTTGCGGAAGTTAGCGCAACCGCACTTGGCACAGCAGGTGCCCTCGGGCAGAAGCTGATTGGCCTCTCTGGCATACCAAGCGTCAGCACCTTCCTTACGGAAGATGTCGGCTACCGAGCGGATGGTGTCATCGTTGATAAGCTGCTCGCCGCATTCCTCGCAGTAGAAGATCGGAATGGGCACGCCCCACGTGCGCTGACGGGAGATGCCCCAGTCGGAGCGGTCTTTGACCATATTGGTGATGCGGTCCTCGCCCCAGCCGGGGATCCATTCGACCGTCTTGATGGCCTCAACGGCGGCATCGGAGAAGTCGGCAATCGAGCAGAAGCACTGCTCGGTCGCACGGAAGAGGATGGGCGACTTGCAACGCCAGCAGTGAGGATACTGGTGGATTATCTTTGAAAGGGCAAAGAGGTTGCCCGTCTCGTCAAGGTGCTTTGCAATCTCCTTGTTGGCCTGATCGGTGGTAAGACCTGCGAAGCGACCCGCATCCTCGGTCATAACGCCCTTAGCGTCAACAGCGACCACCATCGGCACCTGCTTATAATTGCGGCATACCTCAAAGTCGTCAACACCGTGACCGGGGGCGGTATGAACGCAGCCCGTACCGCTCTCGAGGGTGACGTGGTCACCGACGATGACGAGGGACTCGCGGTCAAGGAAGGGATGAGCGGTGGTCATAAGCTCAAGCTCACTGCCCATAACGGTACCGACCGTCCTGTACTCCTCGATACCGGCCGCCTGCATCGCGTTTGCGGCAAGGTCGGTGGCCATAACGTAGAATTCGCCGTTTGCTTCAAGCAGGCTGTACTCGTAGTTAGGGCCGACACAGATGGCGACGTTACTGGGCAGAGTCCAGGTGGTCGTGGTCCATATAACGAAATAGGTTTTGTCAAGGTCGGCGCCGAGGCTAGCAAGCTTGCCAAAGTCGTCGGTGACCTTGAACTTTACGTAGATGGAATGACAGGGATCCTCAGCGTACTCGATCTCCGCTTCAGCAAGTGCGGTCTGGCACTCAGGGCACCAATAGACAGGCTTGAGTCCCTTGTAGATGTAGCCCTTCTTTGCCATTTCGCCGAATATCTCGACCTGACGGGCAACGAACTCGGGCTTGAGGGTCAGATAGGGATTGTCCCATTCGCCAAGGACGCCAAGACGCTTGAACTGGTCGCGCTGGTCATCGACAAAGCCGAGAGCAAACTCGCGGCAAAGCTTTCTCAGCTCAAGGGGAGAGATCTGCTCGCTCGACTTCTTACCTGCCTGCTTGCGAGCCTTCAGCTCGGTGGGCAGGCCGTGGGTGTCGTAGCCGGGAACGTAAGGCGCCTTGAAGCCGCTCATATTCTTGTAGCGGACAACGAAGTCCTTAAGTATCTTGTTCAGCGCAGTGCCCAAGTGGATCTTGCCGTTGGCATAGGGAGGGCCGTCGTGCAAAACGTACAGCGGCTTGCCCTCGTTGCGAGCAAGTATCTCTTCATAAAGGCTGTTCTTATACCAGCCCTCCAATGCCTCGGGCTCGCGGGTGGGCAAGCCTGCACGCATCGGGAACTCGGTCTGCGGCAAATTCAACGTATTGTTATAGTCCTGTGGCATAGTGACAATTCTCCTAAACTATCTTGATTTGTACTGTTGATAGGATTATTCCTCGTCGTCATCGATGATGACCGAGAAGCCTCCGATCCTCTGGGGCTCGGGCTGAATCTCCTCAGCGATCTCGACCTGAGCGTCCTCAACAGGCGCCTGAGTTTCAGTAAGCTCGGCAACCTCGTCGACTGCATCGGCGGCGGCATTCTCGTTGGCCTTCATCTCGTCATATATCTTAACAAGATTTGAGCCGCTGTCAGCAGTTTCCTCCTGCTCAGTAGCGGCAACCGCCCTCGCAAGCTCGACCGTTTCGTTGGGAAGCTGCTCGATAAGGCGGATATGCTCCTTATACTGCTCGATGAGCTTGGCGCGGAAGGCGGCAACCTCGTTCTTCATAGAGGCGAGCAGTATCTCCTGCTGTGCCTGACTCTCGCCGGTCGCACGTGCCATTTCCTCGGTGGTACGCTTGGCATTTTCCAAAAGGTCAGCGGCCTTCGCCTTGGCGGCATCAAGCATCTGAGCGACCGCCTTCTCGGCATCCTCGGTCGCCTTGGCAACCTCGGCCTCGCGCTCGGAAAGCAGTGCATCTGCCTTCTGCTGAGCCTGTGCGACCACCTCGTCCGCCTTAGCCTGTGCCTCTTCGGTCACCTGACTGGCGAGCTTCTGCGCGTTAACAAGGGTTGCCTGAATGATGGTCTCTTCCTTCTTGAGATCCTCGATGATGCGCTGCATATCGCGCACCTTCTTCTCATAGAAGCTGACAGTCTCGGCGACCGACGAGATCAGCTCGTCGACCTCCATATCCTTGTACCCGTTTCTTCCAACCTTGGTAAACTGGTAGTTCAAAAGCTGTTCCGATGTGATCATACTAACCTTCCTTTCTTCTGATAGACCAATGTTGTTTTATATATATTTCTGTGCTTTCAGGACGATTCGTCCCTTCCGCGTGGTATCCTCGCAATTATCGATGCGGAATTTTCCGATTCCTCTGACCGAAAGTTTGTCCCCGTCGCGCAGGGCGGCACTCACCCTGTCACATTCGATGCCGTTGACCGCGACCAGTCCGCCTTGTATCCACTCGGCCGCCCTTGTGCGAGACGTGCCGCACAGGGCCGCTACAACGCCGTCAAGGCGCATCGACGCGACCGTCTCGGTCACGGGCAGAAGGCGGTACGCGGCAGGCAGAGGCTGAGAGAAGCCTTCCTCGACCTTTACTCCTTCACCGCCGACCTTGCTAAGCTGAGAGCGGACAAACCCGGCCACGCTGTCGGCCACGAAAATGACGGCGCGGCCTTCATCGATGAGAATGTCACCGACCGACTCCCTCGTAATACCGAGGCTCATCAGACTGCCGAGGACATCCCGATGGGTAAGCCGTGCCACCTCGCGAAAGCGGAGGGTCAGGGCGGTTATCGGCCAAGCCGACGACATACGGGACATAGCCTCCTCGTCGGGAAAGATGCCCAACATCACCCGCTGTGCATCATCATAGCCGCCGAAAAAGGTGTAGGCGACGCCGCTGTGCTTGCCGAGGGCCTGCAGGCAGAGTGCCGCGCTCCTCTCGTCAAGAAAACCGATAAATTTATGAACATACTTATCGCGGGCGATGCGCTTGGCGTCATTCACCCGCGAGGTAAGAAGTCGGTCGTCGCTTTCAAAATTAGGCGACATTTTTAACGGTAGTAGCTGTCACGCTCTTCAAAGAAGACATCGCCCGAAACGTCAACGTTGTTGGGGGTGATGACAAAGGTGTTGTTTGCGGCACGCTTGATCTGGCCCTTGTTGGCGTATGCAACGCCGCTCAGGAAGTCGACCAGACGGCGAACGATTTCCTTCGGTGCGCTCTCAAGATTCAAAACGACGGTGCGCTTTGCGTTAAGATGGTCGGCGATAGAGGGCGCGTCCTCGAACCTCTCAGGCTTGACAAGAACGACCTGAAGCTGAGAGCCCGTGCCGAAATTGACAACCTTATCGCGTGAAGAAGAACGGGAAGGCGCGAAGTCAAAGCCCTTTTCCTCGTGAGCGGGCTGTTCCTCCATTACCTCTTCCTCTTCGTACTCGCTGTCGACCGGTGTGAAGAAGTCCTTAAACTTTTCCTTGAATCCCATAACCTATCTCCTTTATATGAATTATTTTAAGTTTCTAATTGTAGTTTCGCTGTCCGAACAGAACGGTTCCGAGGCGTATAATATTGGCGCCCGATTCGATGGCCTGCTCGAAATCTCCGGACATTCCCATAGACAGATAGTCCATACTAATATTATCTATTCTTTTGCCCGAAATGTCAATAAACAGTTTATACATTTTATCAAAATATTGGCAAATTTCGGCCTCATTTTCACAAATGGGCGGAATTGCCATCAATCCTCGCACCCGAATGCCCTCAATTGCGGCGATCTGCCTCAAAAACGGCTCACACTCGACGGCTGAAATGCCCGATTTTGCATCCTCGTTTCCGATGTTTATCTCGACCAGTACTTCGGTCACGATACCAATGCGGCGGCTCTGCTTTCCTATCTCCTCGGCAAGCTTTACCGAGTCGACCGACTCGATCATCTGCACCTTGCCGACCACCTGCTTGACCTTGTTGGTCTGGAGTCGACCGATGTGGTGCCTGACGGCCGAATCGTCAAGCATATCTATCTTACTGCAAAGCTCCTGCACACGATTTTCACCGATGAGTTTGATACCGCTTGCGATAGCGTGGTTGATGACCTCGACGGGCACCGTTTTGGTAGCGGCGAGCAGATGTATCTCGCTCGGATCGCGGCCCGCTCGCTTAGCGGCGGCGGCTATGCGCTCCTTTATCTCGGCATAGTTTGCATCAAACCACCTTATGCGTTCGCTGACATCGTCAAAGGATCGGTTTTCCGTCATAGAGATTCTTTCCTTTCACAATAATGTCATCATACAGATGCAGACCCTCTTCCATCGGGTCGACCTTCTTACAGACCTTGTAGCCGTTGCCGTTATACAAAATGTCGACAGGAACGAACTTTACGGTGGAGCCTATAAAGATATACACTCCCCTTTTGCCGTCTTCAACGCGGATGGCCTGATCGCTTACGCGAAGTCCGTCATACCGTTCGAGAATTATCTGAAAAGCGGGTGAACGCAGTTTTGACAGTTCGGTGTTCATATAGCCGCATTGGAAGACCACCACCGCGGTATCGCCCTTGGCACTCTTGTTGATGCAAGCGACGGTCACGGGCAATTCCTCTACCGTTGAAGCGGGTATCTCAAGCATAACGGTGCTGCCCTGACTCAGCAAAAGCGCATCGGCAAAGGAAAGCTCGGCAGCAATATACCACTGCATATCGCTGACCACCTTTCCTACGAAGGCATCGTCGGTGACGGTGTTGTCCTTTTCGATTTTTGCAAAGGCTTCGGGGGTCAGACTCTCGATATTATCAGGAGAAAGGGTGCCCTCATACCCGTCGACCGACGAGATGAAATAGCCTGAGCAGGGGGCGTTAACGGTGCCAATGACCTGACCTGCCGCGGCGCTGAGTGAGTCGCGCAGGCTCTTAAGGGAGGCGATGCGCGCCGAAAAGTCTACGCCGGAATCGGTGACGGCAAGACGGCGATTAAGCAGGGTCAGATATGCCTCGCTGTTCTCCTTGAGAGAGGAATAATCCCCGTCGCTTGAGCTGTTAAGGGTCTCTATCAGCGCCGACTGGAGCTGCTTATCTATCTGGTCTACCGACACGACGATGTTGGAGCCCATACCCTGCAGGGTCTCAAGCGCCTCTATCTGTCGGTCGAGGTCGTCAAGCTTGACCTTGGCCTGAGCTGCCTCGTGCGAGCCGTAGACCGATGCGATGGCACCGCCGTTGGCTACCTTGCTTCCGTTGTCAACAGTATAGCTGAACACACCCTGATGCTCAGAGGCGACAAGGTGCTCGTTGCGGATTATATATGACTCGGTGACCGAAATAGTCTCCTTTGCAGAGAAGGAGACCGCCGTTTCGGTCTTGATGCTGGTATAAGGTACCACAAGGGCGTGGTATGCGATATAGGCAAGCAAGAGCAGTCCCAAAAGGGATGCGCCTATCCGTTTTAAGACGGTCATACCTTCTTCATCCTTTCGTAAATTACGGCCAGCGCCTCGGCACAGATATCATCGGTGCGATCGGCGTAAAGCCAATGTATATTCTGGTTGCGCCGAAACCAGCTGAGCTGGCGCTTTGCGTAACGGCGAGTCTGCTGTTTAAGTCGATCAAGGCACTCCTCGAGGGTTGCCTGCGAATTAAAATAGGGTATAAGCTCCTTGTGGCCTATCGCCTGTGCAGAGGTGCCGGACGAGGTCTTCAAGACTCGTTCCGCCTCCTCAAGCAGACCTTCTGATACCATCAGGTCGACCCGTCGATCGATGCGGTCGTAGAGCTTCTGTCGGTCGGCAAAGGTTATGCCGATCCATATCGGGTCATAGGGGGATTCTCCCCTCTTTGACTCGGCGAGTTGTTCGCTCATACGCACACCTGTGCCGTAATACAGCTCCAACGCCCTGACGATACGCTTGCGATCGTTAAGGTTGAGCCGCTCGGCATAAGCGGGGTCGATATCACTCAATTCGCGCAAGAGTGCCTCGTTGCCCTCGGCCTCGGCGCGCTCGTTAAGGATGCGGCGCAATTCATCGTCCTTTTCCCCTTCACAAAAGCGGATACCCTCAACCAAAGAATCGGCATAAAGCCCCGTTCCCCCGACAAGCACAGGCACCTTGCCGCGCGAATTGACATCTGAGATGACCCTTGCGGCATCCTCGCAGTAACGGGCAACACTGTACTCTTCATCAGGGTCGGCAAAATCAATCATATGATGCACCGCCGCCTTACGCTCCTGCTCGGTGGGTTGAGCGGTCGCAATCGGCATAGTGCGGTATATCTGCATTGAATCGCAGGATATAATCTCTCCGTCAAGCGCCCTCGCCACCGCGATGCCGAGCGCCGTTTTTCCCGACGCTGTGGGGCCCACGATGACGGGCAGCGTGATCTTATCCCTGCCGTCCAAACTGTTTCTCCAATTCCTTGCGGGTCAAGCGAAAGGCAACCGGCCGTCCGTGCGGACAGTAGCGGATGTCATCACTTTTCGCAATACGCTCGGCGAGCTTTATCAGGTCCTCGCCCGACCTGTCACCGCCCTTTACTGCGGCGCGGCAGGCCATATTGTGATAGAGCCAGTCAAGGTGGTCGATCTCGACCGAGTTTATCTGCTTTAAAAAGCCTGCGGCTATCTCCTGAACAAGAGGGGCTACGTCGCAGTCACTGAGCACCGAGGGCACCGCCCTGACAAGCAGGCAGGAGCCACCGAAGTCCTCAAGCTCAAAGCCTGTGTCGGTAACCTCGGCCATATGCTCGTTAAGGGCACCGTACTCATCCTTGCTCAAGGTGACGGCAATGGGCTCTAACAGTATCTGCGACTCGGTGTGCAGGTGAGACTTAAGCTCTTCATAAAGTATGCGCTCGTGTGCCGCGTGCTTGTCGACGACCAGTATCTCCTCGCCCACTTCAAAGAGGGCATAGGTGCTGAAGGCCTCTCCGATAAAGCGGAGTGCAGGCTCCTCGTCGGCGGTGATATGCACCGAATTTTCGGTCGGCTCGGGCAACACATTAAGCGGCTTAGGGTCATATTTCGGCGCAGGCTCGCTCACCCGAGCAGCCTTTGTGGGCACAAAATCGTCGACCAACAGATCAAGGTCGAATTTGGGTCGGGTGAAGCTGTTTTGCGCCTTGACAGGCTCAGGTTTGGCAACCGCAGGTTGCGGCTTGGCATTTTGCAGGGCAGAGCCGCTGTAATGAAGCTGCTGCACCTCGGCATCGGTTGCACCGAGGCTGCGGAAAGGCTTTTGCGCCAATTTAATTTCACCGAAGCCGTCCCCCTTTTGCAAGGTGGAGCGGACTCCGTAGTAGATGGTGTCAAAGACAGATTTTTCGTTGGTGAAGCGGCATTCAAGCTTGGCGGGATGGACGTTTATGTCCACGTCGGTTGTGGGCATCAAAAGCTCGAGCACGCAGGCAGGGAATTTGCCCACCATAACCGAGCCCTTGTAGGCCTGCTCAAGAGCCGCCATCATAGTGTTGGATTTTACATATCGGCCGTTGATGAAAAAGTGCTGCATACTGCGGCTCTTTCTCGCCTCGGTCGGACGGCATATCAGTCCCTTGAGGGTCATACCTCCCGCTTGGTAGTCGACGGGGATCAGCCCCGCAGAAAACTCCCTGCCGTAGACGGCGTAGACCGCCGCTTCGATTCCGCCCTTACCCGAGGTGGCAAGGGTCTGCTTCCCGTCTCGGATGAAGCGGAAGGCTATCTCGGGATGGGAGAGAGCCATTCGGTCGATGACGGCGGCAACCGCGTTGGATTCCGACACGTCTTTTTTGAGGAATTTCATACGCGCAGGGACGTTGTAAAAAAGGTCGCGCACGACGATGGTGGTGCCCTTGGGGCAACCGGTTTCATCGTGGGATATCTCCTCGCCGCCGTGAATGGCGTAGGCACAGCCTGCGCCCTTTCCCGTGCAGGTCAGCATATCCACCTTTGCGACCGCCGCAACCGACGCCAAGGCTTCACCGCGGAAGCCGAGGGTGCCGATACAGGCGAGGTCGTCCTCGGTGCGCACCTTGCTGGTTGCGTGGCGCAAAAAGGCAATCGGCACCTCGTCAAATGGGATGCCGCAGCCGTTGTCGGTAATTCGCATATAGGTGATGCCGCCGTTTTGTATCTCGACCGTGATGGCGGTGGCACCTGCGTCGATGGAATTTTCCACCAGTTCCTTTATGACAGAAGAGGGACGCTCGACCACCTCTCCTGCCGCGATAAGCTCCGCGACGTGCTTGTCCAATACTTTAACAGGCATTTTGCGCCCTCCTTTTCCTAAAATTTATCAGCCTATCTCCTTGGCTCTGCCTGCAAGCTCGTGGAGCCTGCTCATAGCCTCGATAGGTGTCAGAACATTGACATCAAGGGTCTTTAACTCGTCGATAAGCTCAGCGGCCGCACGGTCGGACAGGGTTATCTCCCCTTCCATAGAGCCGCTCGATTGCTTCTTCATAGCAGACCTCGGCACAGCCACCTGCTGACTTTCCTCAAGGCCTCTGAGTATCTTATGTGCGCGGGCGACCACCTCGTCGGGTATGCCCGCAAGCTTTGCGACCTCAATACCGTAGCTTCCGTCGGCACAGCCGCGCACGATACGGCGCAGGAAGGTGATATCGTCGCCGCGCTTTTTGACGGTGGTGTTGTAGTTGCGCACCCCCTCAAGCTCGTCCTCCATTTCGGTAAGCTCGTGGTAGTGGGTGGCAAAGAGGGTCTTTGCTCCCAGCTTCTTGCGGTTGCAAACAAACTCAAGCACACTTCTTGCGATGGCCATTCCGTCAAAGGTGGAGGTGCCGCGTCCTATCTCGTCGAAGATGAGCAGGCTTCTCTCGGTGGCGTTTGCAAGTATGTTTGCCACCTCGCTCATCTCCACCATAAAGGTGGACTGACCTGCCGACAGGTCGTCGGACGCACCGACACGGGTGAATATCGCATCAACTAT